>CALISP010000286.1 GCA_938041705.1 uncultured Cocleimonas sp.
GTGTTTCAGTAGGTGAAGAAGATCACGTGCGAAAAGCATTGGAGCAGCTCGGAGAGTTGAATATGTGGCGGGTGAATATAAAACCCGGTAAGCCATTCGCCTTTGGACACATTAATACTCAAAACAAAACGAATCAAAAAAGTACACCTTTTATAGGTTTGCCAGGAAATCCAGTTTCAGTCTTTGCTACATTTTGTATCTTTGCTCGTCCTTATATTTTACAGACACAGGGCGTGTCGAATACCTTAGCTCAAAGCTATAAAGTATCTAGTGGGTTTGAATTAGATAGGAAAGAAAGCCGAAATGAGTATTTGCGTGTGCGTCTAAATATTGATGATCATGGCTATTCCACTTTGAGTGTTTATCCAAATCAAAGTTCTGGGGTATTGACCTCTGCAAGCTGGGCAAATGGCTTTGCTTTTGTCCCTGCTAATACAATCGTAAATAAGGGGGATTTAATTGAATTCACTCCTTTTAGTGAATTTTCAATAGTATAGATTTTTAGATGTTTATTTCCTCAACCAATTGCAACTGATTAACTTAAATGACTGACAATAAACGCTCTGTCATTTATGCTTTATTAGCCGTCGCAATGTGGTCGACTGTGGCTACAGCATTTAAATTAAGTTTAGCTGAAATGACATTGTTGCAGCTTCTGACAGGTGCGAGTTTTTTCTCTACCTTAGTCCTTAGTGCTTTTTTGCTTTTCCAAGGTAAGCTGAAAGAAGCCTTAGCAGATATAAAATTTAATCTAAAATCCATTTTAGTTTTGGCGTTTTTAAATCCAGTCATTTATTACATTGTATTATTCAAAGCTTATGATCTGCTACCTGCACAGGTTGCTCAATCTTTAAATTACACATGGGCAATTACGCTAACCTTATTGTCAGTCCCCTTGTTAAAACATAAGCTCACAAAACGAGACTTAATAGCCATAGTATTTGGTTATATTGGCGTTGTGTTTATTTCCTTAAGCGGTAAAAGCATGACTGGAGAACTCAGTTATCTGGGTATTTCTCTGGCGATGTTTAGTACGATAATTTGGGCATTATATTGGTTATTAAATGCTCGGGATAAACGTCCACCAATCATTAAATTATTCCAAAGCTTTCTTTTTTCAGTGCCTATTTTACTTGCCATTACGTTAATTTTTGAAGGTGTACCAGAAAGTTATAATGTAAAGCAGTTTCTAGGAATAGCCTATGTAGGTATTTTTGAAATGGGCTTAGCCTTTATCTGTTGGCAAATGGCTTTGCATTACACAGATAGGGTTAGCAGAATCAGTACCTTGATATTTCTCTCACCTTTTGCCAGCTTGTTCATAATCCATCATGTTTTAGGTGAACCCCTATTCGCCACAACCTTTATAGGCCTAGCCTTGATTGTGTTTGGTATTATGGTACAGCAATCTGAAAAACGGACTTAAATAATAGAAAAGAATAGCTAAAAGTATGGGGGTGCCTTTTTAATATTATCTAGAGATATCAAACTTATTTAATTCTTATAATCCGATCCATCACGATCCAGTAGAATTTTCAAATCATCAAAATGTCGATCAGCTTGACCACCATATTTATCTATTTCATCAGATGTTTTTTCGGCTATTGCGTGACTTAGTATGCGAAGCTTTTTGCCTGTTTGTAAGGCATGAATGTAAGTCATCGCGGCGCGTTCAAAGTAATACAAACGATTAAACGTATCTGCTACGCTGTCGCCTAAGACTAGTAAACCATGATTACCCATGATGAGTACTTTGACTTTAGGATCCGAGAATAATCGCGCACAACGTTCTCCTTCGGCTTCGAGCGCGAGCCCTCCATAATTGGTATCAATCGCATAACGTTGATAAAACATTGCACAGTTTTGATCAACAGGTGGAAGCGAACTATCTTCTAAACACGCAAGAGCAGTAGCAAACGGACTATGAACATGCATGATACAACGCGCATGTGGAACATGACGGTGAACACCACCATGCAAACCCCAAGCAGTTGGGTCGGGTGCATCTGGTCTGTCCATTGTTGTTGGATCGTTTGCGTCTAGTAATAAAATATCACTGGATTTGATCAGTGAGAAATGACGTTGATTTGGATTAATTAAAAATTCAGTACCTTCTTCATTAACCGCTAATGAAAAGTGATTAGCAACGGCTTCATGTAAATTGAGTTTAGCTGCCGTTTGAAAAGCCGCAGCAAGATCAATACGCTGTTGGTGATGAGTTATATTGGTAATGGGACTTGAGCTATTTGAAATTGACATAATACGGCACCTAACTGATTTGAATTTAGTGTAGCATTTATGTTTTAAAAGGCAATTTGATTATAAGACCCAACTTACGTCTCAAAAACTATCAAAAAGTAGGGGAGTGTCCTTTTTACTTTATCAATAAATACTGTAGGGAATTAGTAATGAACCAAGCGCTAGAAACTATAAAACTAGGAAAGTATAGGCACTTTAAAGGAGGAGAATATCAAGTGGTTGGAACAGCTAGGCACTCAGAGTCCTTAGCCGTAATGGTAATTTATAAACCCTTGTATGATTTGAAAGAGGGGGAACTGGAAACGTGGGTAAGGCCAATCGAAATGTTCTTTGATACAAAAGAACATGAAGGTGAAACAGTGGCCCGTTTTGCTTTTATTGAAGACTAAGTTTTATTACACAAACTTTAATACATTATTACAAATGCACAAAGTCGCTTTCTTTATAACGTCGTTTGGACTTTTTGATCATTCTTGCTTCGCTATCACGACGGTGTAACAAACCTTCCAAGCCTTTATCTTGCCAAAGTCTTTTCATTGATTGAAACTCTTTGGCAATAGAGTCTAAATCTTGTTTTTTCACATGCTTCTTAATTGCTAACATTTCTTTGCGACGAGCGCCTGTAAGCTTTGAGCCGCGGTTATAGACTAGAGATAACAGCATTGACTGAGCATCAGCAGTTAAATTTTCTATTCCTGGATAAATACGTCTAGTTCGTTTGGCATAGTCTGGAAGGGTGCATGTATAAAATAGCTTTTCAGCAGCGGCGTAAGGTACTTTGATTTTTGTGCGACAGATAGCGTTGCATAAGCGTTTCGCTTTTACTCCTCTTACACCTGCAGCTCTGACTAATTGGTCTAATGTTGCATCAGATACCAAACCTTGCAGGTCTGCTTTGATTCGTGTCTTAGTTGCACAACCGAGGTCGTATCCTATTCCGATAGTTACGCCACTATTGCCGCCCGGCCAACAAGCCTTTGTTAGTCGTTTTTCATAATAAGCTTTAGAGCTAATTTCATGCTTGATAATTGCACGTAAGCCTTGTTTGGAAACTTTTAGGCTATAGTCTTGTTTAATTTTAAGGGCTTGTTCTATCTTGCTGAGCGTCATCGGTCCGATGATTCCATCCGCCGTTATTCCTAAATGACGTTGGATATTTTTCACACGTGCTTTTAGTTGAGTAGATGCCATGATTATTCTGTCTCAAATTAACTATTTAACAACTATATAGTTGGTCACATGAGAACTATATTTTGTTCATTTGGCAAGCAAGTCTCTATATGTAGCTATAAGAAACCATCAAAAAGCAGGGGGGTGTTATTTTAAAATGACCTATTCATTAAAAATGTTATTGATTTTTTTGTGAGACACTTAACTATGTTTATAGGAACAATTGATCTATTTAGCTGCTGAAGTCACTCATAGTTCTATCGAAATACCAAGCTTCTCTTCGATCACAGCTAAACGTGCTTCAATTGCATCCAATCTATCGTTATCTAAGTTAGGCATTGTTTTCACAGCTTTATCTGACTCTAAAGTACTGATATCAATCTCCCCACATAATAGATGTGTAAAACGATCTTCTCGACGACCTGAGCCTTTTGGAATTAATACTGCCAAAGGAATGTCACGATTAATCATTGAATGTATTGTTTCATGAATATCATTTATATCATCAAACTCAACCATTCTTGCAGTACGTGTTTTTAAATCGTTTAGGGTTTGGGCGCTGCGTAATAACATGACAGTCAATAATGCTTGTTGTTTACGATCAATTTCTAATTCATTACACACACGATGAGTAATTTTATTAGCGCGTTCACCGTAATCAATGCCAGCTAGTTTACGATCTACCAATCCATTGACGGTATGACCTATTTGACCTTCAGTAAGATTCATCACAGGTTCGCGATTGCTTTTTTGATTACAGGCATTCACTAAGGAGTTAGTTGTAAGAGGATAATTTTGTGGTGTGGTTAAATGCTTTTCCATTAAAGCACCAATAATCCTAGCTTCTAAAGCATTGAAATAAGCTTCTGTTTGATTAGAATTGTCTTCAGCTTGAGACTGATTTTCAACGTTATCGTAGTTATTATCTTCATCCATGAGTATTTACCTTTATTTCATTTTCTTAAAACTGAGTTGAGATTACAATTGATTGGTTAAATATAAACTGAATAGATTTTTAAAAGTAAGTCTTGTTGCTGTTCTCATACATTTTCTTATGTTGTTTTATTGTGTTTATTTCCTACTAAAGCTGCATTAGCGTTATACTATTTTGCTTTAAAATAGCCATTTTTAATAAACGACTACTTATGCAAAACATTGATTCAATGCACTTCTTTTGTTTAAAAACTTTCCATCATTTATTTAAGAAACTTCTTATTTTATTGATTATGCCATTGTTAACGTTTTCACTGGTTTCGTTAATTGTTATTTCTCAGGCAAATGCTGCAAATAGTGAAGAAATTAGTGAAGTACGCAAATCAGTAGTCAAAATATACACGACGATAAATGCACCAGATTACTTTAGACCTTGGAGCATGTTAACCACTAGCCAAACCAATGGTTCAGGCTCTATTATTTCTGATCAACGTATTTTAACTAATGCCCATGTAGTTGCGAATTCGAGTTTTATTCAAGTACAAAAACAAGGAGATTCACGTAAATACAATGCCAAGGTTTTGTTTGTTTCACATGAGACTGATCTAGCCGTTTTATCAGTTGAAGCTGAAGACTTTTTTAAAGACAGTAAAGCACTAGAAATAGGTCAATTACCTAATACCTTAGACGCAGTAAGAGTTTATGGGTTTCCCATGGGTGGTAAAACACTGAGCATTACTAAAGGCGTCTTATCTCGAGTTGAGCACCAAAGTTATGCGCATGCAGGCGGAGTTTTCTTGGCGGGACAGATAGATGCTGCGATTAATCCTGGTAATAGCGGTGGCCCTGTAATTACAGATGGCAAGATCGTTGGTGTTGTGATGCAGGCTAACTACGGTGAAACGTCTGAGAACTTAGGATATTTTGTTCCTCCCAGTGTTATTAATCATGTTTTGGAGGATATTGAAGACGGTCAATATGACGGCTTTAGAGAGTTAGGATTTTTCACTCAAGGGATGGAAAGCCCGGCCTTAAAAAAATTCTATGGTATCGAATCAGATCAAACAGGAGTTCTGGTAAGTTTTATTTTTGCCAACTCACCTGCAACCGAAGTAATAAAGGTCGGTGATGTGATACTGGCAGTGAATAACTATGCGGTAGCTGATGATGAGACTATCAATTTTCGTCAAGATCAACGCACTAGCTATAAATATGCCATTGATCAATTTCAATTAAATCAAGCTGTGCCGATTACTCTGAAGCGAGATGGCAAAGAACTTAAACTTGAGATTCCTGCTGGTAAAGACATCAGAGAACCTAGTTTAGTTAGAGCAGAACGTTATGGGGAATTGCCTGAATATTATGTTTATGGTGGCATATTATTTGTGCCATTGAATATGAATTTGATTAAACGTTGGGGAACTAACTGGGGACGCAAAGCGCCGTTTGAGTTTTTGCAACAACGTTATAATTGGAGTACTGAAAAACGTAAAGAGGGTGTTGTGGCGCTAATGGTGTTTCCAAGTGATGTGAATTTAGGCTATCACAATTGGAAGAATTGGGTTATCGAAGAAGTAAATGGCAAAAAAATTAAAGACTTTGCTGAATTGACCTCAATACTGCATAACAACAAAGAAGAGAATCTGGTGATCTCTGATAAAGATGGTTACAAGATCGTTTTAAACCATCAGCAGGCATTGGAAAGTCGAGATGAAATATCTCAACGCTATCGGATTCCGCATTATCATTCTAAAGACTTATTTGAAAAATGATGGATAATTTATATCATTTTAAATAACTTAACTAATAACAAACAATTCAATAAATACTCGAGATCTTTATGACTACAGACACTCAAATCGAAACAATTATTCTAACCCGCCCTGACGATTGGCATTTGCACGTTCGTGAAGGTGAAGCTTTAAAGAGTGTCGTACCAGATACCGCAAAACAGTTTGGGCGTGCAATTATTATGCCTAATCTTGCCACTCCCATTACCACTGCGACACAAGCACAAAAGTATCGTGATGAGATTGTAGCGGCTGCAGCCGAGTCTGATTTTGAGCCACTGATGACTCTGTATCTAACCAACAATACAACGCCAGAAATGATTCGGGAAGCAAAGGCATCTGGCATTGTGTATGGTTTAAAGTTGTATCCTGCAGGTGCGACTACCAATTCAGACAAAGGAGTGACGGATATCGAGTATATCTATCCCGCATTAGAAGCAATGCAAGAAGAAGGATTATTGCTGCTAATACATGGTGAAGTTACAGATCCTACAATTGATATTTTTGATCGCGAAAAGGTCTTTATTGAGACTACGTTACTTCCATTGGTTGCTAAATACCCTGATCTAAAAGTAGTGCTAGAGCATATTACAACAGCCGATGCAGTTGAATTTGTGAGTAATGCGTCTGAAAATATAGCAGCAACTATTACAGCTCATCATTTGTTGATGAATCGCAATGATATTTTTGTTGGCGGAATCCGCCCACATCATTACTGTCTGCCAATCTTAAAACGTGAGATGCATCGTCTAGCATTAGTAAAAGCGGCAACAAGTGGCAATGCTAAGTTTTTTCTTGGTACTGATAGTGCGCCACATGTTCAAGGTGCAAAAGAATCAGCCTGTGGCTGTGCTGGTATGTATACGGCTTATCATGCAATGGAGCTTTACACAGAAGCCTTTGATAATGCTCAAGGCTTGGACATGTTAGAAAGCTTCGCTAGCTTTAATGGCGCAGATTTTTATGGTCTGCCGCGTAATAGCCAAACGATAACTTTAATCAAAGAAACTTGGGAAGTACCAAATTCATTAGACATGGCAAATCAAAAAGTTATTCCGTTAAGAGCAGGTGATACCTGTGCATGGAAAATGATTGATTGAGAGGGATTTAAACTAACTAGATTAAAACCACATAAAAGTCGGGGGGTGTATTTTAAAGACAATATTGATTAGTATTGTTGGACGTCATAACCCCGAGCTTTTAATTGCGTTAAGACGCTATCTGGCCCAGCTAGGTGTAATGCGCCAACCAATATCATTTCGATTTCTTTGGTATTTATCATCGCTTCTATTTTGGGTATCCAAGCGTTATTACGATTAGTAATTAGTGATTTATATGTGTCAGGAAATTCCTTCATCATTGGCTTTATGCCAATCTCCGCCAATTTATCCATATCGCCGTTTAGCCAAGCATCTTTCATAGATGTGAAGACAGTTTGGAAATCCTTTAAATCTCTTAAGCTGTATTTGATAAATTCATCCGTATTTTTTTCTCCCATAGCGCTTAAAAAAGAAAGTTGTTGTTCGACGGTTTCTAATTTACCTAGTTTTTTGTTATCTTCTAGCGCTTTGTCGTTAAAGAAGTTATCTACTCCTTCAGCAACGATACCTAGCTTTTGTAATTCAATCACAGAAAGCATAGTTACGATCATACCTGGCTTAAATTTTTGTACTGTGAACAATGGAATGCCATTATCAGATAAATAGGCTTCTAAGCTTTTTAGTGTTTCTTGATTAATATGATCTTGGATTTTTTCACCATTTTTATAGCTCATCATATCAATCATTTTCATCTGAAAATCTAGATCCTGCATTTTTTGCATGTCTGTTTCTAGAATGATGGCTTTAACATCTTTGTAACTGTTTTCATACTCAGGTGGTAGGGGATAATCACTTTTACTCAACATATGAATAGTGCCACCAATATACAAATAATCATCACCTTTTGTGACTTTCCATAGTGATGTTTTAGCATAAATAGGATCGCTAATCGCAGAGATTAAAATAATAAAAACACTAATGAAAGTGCAGAATAAACCTGAGAGTTTAGTTTTCATGTGAATCCATTTTTGTTTGTAGATATTATTTTTGGAGCTTATTTATGAATGTAATTTACTGTGACAATTTATAATAAATCATTCAATAAATAAGCATATTCTTAATCATATCAGGAAAATATACCAAGAGAGATAACGACGATAGAGGGTGCAAGCATGATAATATTTAAAACAAATCGAATTGATAAACCTAAAGGAAATATTATGTCATCAGTTAAAACGCTGAAAGATTTTGTAATGGAAGCAAAATCACAAATCGAAGAAGTAGCAGTTACAGAAGTTGAAACCTTAATGGCTGAGGGTTATCAAGTACTTGACGTACGCGAACCAGGTGAATTTGCAGCTGTAGCTATTGCTGGTGCCATAAATGTACCCAGAGGTGTATTAGAGCCAGCAGCAGATCTTGTTATGAAAGGACGAGAAGAGTTACAGGATCGCGATAAGAAATGGTTATTGTTTTGCGCTAGTTCCGGTCGATCTGCAATGGCAACCGTTGTTTTGAAACAAATGGGTTTTCAAAATGTGAAAAATATCAATGGTGGACTAGAAGCTTGGGAAGAGGCTGGAATGCCTGTAATCAAAAATACGTAATTAGATAACAAGCGTCCAACTTAAAAAGTGGTTAAAAGTAGGGGGGTGTCCTTAATATTA
>CALISP010000287.1 GCA_938041705.1 uncultured Cocleimonas sp.
ATCATCTGAGCTGATTAAATCGTTGATTTCTGATTCTTGAGTATTTTTAGATATAGAGTTTTCTAGCGCTAGAGAAGAGGTCTCTTCAAGTGCTTCAATAGACGTAGGTTCTGTTTGTACTTTATCCGAAGACATTAGCAACAACCTGAATTTTTATTATTGATAAAAACCAAATCAAACGATTCGTTTTTGTTATATTTTTATTATAAATCTATTTGATTTAAAATTCACATAAAACCAGACAGAGTGAGACCTAATAGTCTTTTAGCCCTGCTTATTAAGTGAGGTATATTCAAAGGACACCCCCCTACTTTTAGATCTTTTCTTTCAATCAAAACAACACATTAAAAATGGAAAAAAGTTCTATCTGAATGAGTAATATGTTTTTATCCAAAGCTTGCTCTTTCACTTAAGGATATCTAAATGCAAACACCATCAAAACAAAAACAAATCATAGGGCTTATAGGTTGGGTATTACTTTGCTTTGGCGCATCAGCTTTAGGCGCAGTTGCCTCAATACAAGCCAGATCATTCTACGGAAAACTAACACAACCCGAATGGGCACCACCGGGTTGGTTATTCGGCCCAGTTTGGAGCATTCTATTTGCGATGATGGCAATCGCTGCTTGGCTTGTCTGGCGTGATGGCGGTTTTGCCAAACACCGAGGCGCACTGACTTTATTTATCACCCAGCTGATTCCCAATGTACTTTGGAGCTGGTTATTCTTCGCCTGGAATCGTGGTGCCTTAGCCTTCGCTGATATTTTATTACTTTGGGTATTAATCGCTGCAACCATAGTTAGTTTTTGGAAAATAAATAAACTTGCTGGTGCAATGCTAATTCCATATTTGTTATGGGTGAGTTTTGCTTCAGTGCTTTGTTATTCGACGTGGCAGTTGAATCCAGGGATATTGGGTTAATGAAGTAATGCCTGATTAACTCCAATGAGTAATATTAGAGTTAATCAGGCATTCTTACTTTGTGATTTTTTCTTTAAATTATGAAACTTGGACTAAGAAACGAAGCCCAAGCTATTGCTAAAATTATCATTAATCTGTTGATGAACTAATATTATCAACAAATATTTATAATCAAAATATTAATATAATTGAGTTAATTCCATGTATTGGATTTGTTTAAAACCTCTTTCCTAACTGCGTTTCTTGGATCACCATCTGGTATAGACTCAGGTCCATCGCCTATTAATCTGCAACCTATTCCACATATTTGTCCTGTTGACAAACTTGGCAATGTTAAACAATCAAGAATTCCTTCTAAAGCCTCTGGTTCGAAAGATGAAACAGATGAATGATAATCACAAATAAAACCTTCTTCAGGACCAGCAGCTTCGACCTTAATTACTTGAGCTGGTGACAAATTATTTTGAAAATGAAATGCTACCCCACCTTCTAACTGAAAAGTTGAAACAGTCGCACCCGGGGCAAAAACGATATCTGTAGAATCAATACCAGGACCTACTGGACCAACTGGCTCTACTAATATCGGCACAAGGGCACCTGCCTCGAGGTTATTTATCAGTTTAATAGTACCACCGCCAATACCTAAAGCACCAAAGCCTACTAACATTACAAAAAACTTACCTGCATTTGTATTTTTTTGTTTTGTAATTTTAAATGCTACTAAAAACAGCAGTATGCTTAAAAGGATTAACATGGTTCCACTGAGCGTAGGCACCGCAGTGACACCAGTAGTAAATGTAATCCCCCCACCAGGAACGGCAGGTCCAGCAAATATTGATGATGTACCTGCTAGTGTAATTAAAAAAATGACTGTTAACTTTAACAACTTTGAAATGAAAAACTTCATGATATCTCTCCCTGATAAACAAAAATTACTTACAATTCCTTTCTGGTATAAGAATAGTTTATTAACAATAAATAATCTGTTCTTATTTCATTAAAAAAAATGAAAAACAAAATAAAAATAAAGGATAAACTCAATTATAAGGTGATCTTTAACAAAAAAATTTAAATAGGTTATTACTGAACAAAAACAACGTCCTACTTTTGGCACTTTTTAATGGAGAATGAAATGAGGATACTCATGATCGGTCCAAATGGAGTTATTGGCAATACAGCGTTCGAAGAACTATCACTAAGACACAAAAAAACAAAAGCCAATCAACGTTGTTCTAAATAGCAATGACAACAATCATCATTATATTTACAGTTTTTAATTACCTAATTAGCTTAATCATTGGATTAAAAGAAGGAGCAATAGAAGGATCTTTCACTTTCATAGGCGTGCCTAAGAATGAAGAAATAAAAGTTTACTTTCTACTTGCTGTACTTCTCCCTGTTTCTTTAATTTTCATTATGGCGTTTAAAACTTCACCCAATGAAATAAGTATTATTTCTAAAATACTTTCTGGAATAACTCACAGTATTGCAACTTTGATTGTTGCTGTTTTATATATCATGCCACTATATGCCATAAGCTTTATCAGTGCTTTGCTAACAGGACTGTTTATAAGAGAACTTTCTAAAATAAATTGCTCCAAATCTTCATTGCTCAGTTTCCTATTTGTTGCAATTTTAAGTAACTACATGATCTACAAAGCTATAAGTCAATTCCTTGTGGAAAGACCCTTACCTATTGATTATTCAATGATCGTTCAGGAAATTAGTTTCCGAGTGATATAAAAGACAGTTATGAATACACCCCCCTACTTTTAGCATGTTTATATAGGAGATAAAAATGAAGATACTCATGATTGGCTCAACAGGCGATATTGGCAAAGCAGCGTTTGATGAACTATCACCACGACATGACAT
Source organism: uncultured Cocleimonas sp. (assembly GCA_938041705.1). GTDB lineage: Bacteria > Pseudomonadota > Gammaproteobacteria > Thiotrichales > Thiotrichaceae > Cocleimonas. Next base: position 2,797 of record CALISP010000287.1, read on the forward strand.
TATCGAAGTCAGTCGCAGTGGCGATATTCAAGCGGACATATCCAATCGACATTCCATTATTGAGATGTACAAAAAAGTCGGCAAAGTCGATGCTGTAGTTTGCACTGCGGGCAACGTACATTTTGGACCGCTAACAGAATTTACTGAAGAACAATTCATGCTTGGAGTTCAAGACAAAGTCATGGGACAAATCAACTTAGTATTAGAAGGACTAAATTACATCAATGACGGTGGTTCATTCACCTTAACCACTGGCGTTTTAAACCGTGACCCGATTCGAATGGGAGCTGGTGCAGCAACCGCAAACGGTGCAATTGACGGATTCGTGATTGGCTCAGCCATTGAAATGCCACGAGGCATACGAATTAATGTTATAAGCCCGGGACTGTTAGAAGCCTCAGAAGAAAGATACGGCGAGTTCTTCCCAGGCCATGAAAGAGTCTCATCAAAACGTGTCGGATTAGCTTATGCTAAGAGTGTTGAAGGACCAAGTACTGGGAAAGTGATTATTGTTGAATAGAAAACACACACCCCTACTTTTAGGGTGTTTTTATTTAAACAAACTAATTTTATTCTTAATTCGAGGTCAACATGAGAGATAATTGGGTTCCTATATCTGCTTCTAAGTATTCTTTGTTTTTAAAAGAATTACATCGAAAACGTGAAGAATCTAAATCAAAAGAAAAAATAAAATCTATTAAAAGACAAAGCTTATCTAAAGAAGAAAGATCTCTCGTACTTCAAAAAACAGACTCTCGTTGTCATATATGCGGTGGAGAAATTGAAGGAATTTGGGAAGCTGATCATGTTTTATCTCATAGTAAAGGTGGTGATCACTCAATTGAGAACTATTTACCCGCTCATAAGATTTGTAACAATTATAGATGGGATTATTTATCAGAAGAATTCCAAGAAATAATGAAACTTGGAATTATGCTTAGAACAGAGATTGAGAGAGAAACTAATCTTGGTAACAGCGTTGCAGAAAAATTTGTTAAAAATGAAATTAATAGAATCAAAAGAAGAAAAAAGAGATAGTTATGAAGAATATTTTAACGACAATAGGCTTAGTTTTAACCGCTATTTATATTTTACTAATTGTTAATTACAGACGATGTGATTTTATAAACCTCGGGGCGATGAAAGCAAATGAAATGGGGGATTTCTTAGCTGGAGTTTTTGCTCCGTTAGCACTTTTTTGGCTAGTAATAGGTTATTTTCAGCAACAAAAAGAATTACGTCAAAATACAAAAGCATTGGAATTACAAGCTAAAGAATTAAAAAATAGTGTTACACAACAAACAGAGCTTGTGAAAATAACAAAAAAACAGCTCGAAGTAGAACAAATTGCTTTTAACAATGAAGAAGAGAGACAACTGCGTAAGTTTCATCCAAAAATAATAATAAATGGTGGTAAACACAAATCAACTAACACTGAAATTTATTACAAATTAAGTTTATTAAATCATGGAGAATCAGTTTCACAAGTAAGCATAGAAATGGAACCTAAAATCCTAAACTCAAAAGTTAGTATTCCTGAAACATTTGATAAACAAAATCACATTTCAATACTTTGGGAAAAAAATACTCCAGAAGATTTAGAAGTAATTCTAACTTGTGAATGTGGGAACACTAAAATGTACACAAAAATATTTAAACTATCTTTAGAGAATGGTAGATATAGTAATAATAACAAAGATAATCTTGAAAGTTTTTAATCCCATTAAAACTAAGCATTCAGATTTTGTTTCAGATCAAGGCGCACCGATGCAAAGTGAGATGAGCATACTAGAGTATGAAATTCGATCGAGCATCGGAGCAACGCCGAGCTGGGACAAAAGCTGGATGCGAACAGAATTCTACAACCCATTGTCCTGTAACCAGTATTCGAGCAACGCCAAGTGCCAGAGTTTATTGCCTTGGATCCGCGTATGATATTCATCCGGCGCTGCCAGCAACTTATCAACATAACTACGCTGATAAACCCCACGATCCTTACACTTCTGTGAATTCAAAATATCCTGCGTAAATTCCAAAAACTCACCACGAATGTATTTAAGTGCGGGTACTGGGAAGTAGCCTTTTTTACGATCAATGACGCTATCTGGAATTAAGCCACGTGAGATTTGCTGCAGTACGTGTTTGCCGCCACTTTTGAGTTTCATGTGTGGTGGCATTTTTGCGGCGAGTTCTACTAGTTCGTGATCTAAAAACGGTACGCGTGCCTCAAGACCATGTGCCATTGTCATGTTGTCCACGCGTTTTACGGGATCATCAACAATCAGCATGGTGGTGTCGGCTCTGAACACGGAGTCAATAAAGGTCTCTGCTTCAGGCCCATCCAACAAAGCTTTCATCGTTTCTGAGGTGTAATCACGATCAACAAATTCTGGCATTAATGACTCGATCATTTCATCATGATCTCGGTCGAAATAGAATTGACTGAAACGCTCTAAAGGCGTGCCTTTGGCCTCATTCATTTTGTTGTACCAGAAATAGCCACCGAAGACCTCGTCTGCGCCCTGCCCTGATTGCACGACTTTTACGTCTTTTGCGACTTGCTCTGATAATAGATAAAAACCAATTGCGTCTTGCCCGAATAACGGCTCTGACATATTCGATATCGCTTCTGGCAAGCGACTTAAAGTTTGTTCATTCGGGATATGAATTTTATGGTGATCAGTATTAAACATTTCGACCACAGCATCTGAGAATTCAAACTCATTGCCTTTTTCTTCAGGCTGATCGTCAAAACCGATGCTGTAAGTGGGTATGTCTTTGATGCCGATTTCGTCTAATAAACCAACCAATAAACTTGAATCTAAACCACCTGAAAGCAAAACACCAACTGGTACATCGGATACATCATTACGACGTTTTACGGCTGTTTTTAGTGATTCGTGAATGGCTTCTGTCCATTCTTCATCGGTCCTTTCTTCTTTTTCACGAGTTGCATCCAACTCCCAATAACGAGTGATGGTTTGCTCGCCGTTTTCGTTGATCATCATGCTATGCGCAGGCTCGATTTTACGAATACCTTTTAGCACGGTCATTGGAGCAGGAACAACGGCATGTAATGTAAATTGATGATGCAATGCAACAGGATCGATTGAGGTATCTATGTCATCTTTAGATGCTAACAATGCTTTTGTGTTTGATGCGAAACGAAAGCCTTTGCCCGTATTTGCATAGTAAAGCGGCTTGATGCCCATGCGATCACGCGCAAGAAATAATGTCTTCTTTTTAAGATCCCAAACTGCAATTGCGAACATACCTAAAAAACGCTTAACGCAATCTGCACCCCATTCTGCATAGGCTTTTATAATGACTTCGGTATCACCAGTCGAG
>CALISP010000288.1 GCA_938041705.1 uncultured Cocleimonas sp.
AGCAATCTCGTCAAAACCTTCTTCACGTGCTTGCTTAGTCATTCCTGGGTACATGTCTGTGTACTCATGAGTCTCGCCAGCAACAGCAGTTTTAAGATTGTCAGAAGTAGACCCGAAAGGCATGCCAGTCGCTGGATCGCCAGTCTCTTCTAAATACTCAAGGTGACCATGTGCGTGGCCAGTTTCGCCTTCAGCTGTTGAACGGAAAACCGAAGCAACATCGTTGTAGCCTTCTACGTCAGCTTTTGCTGCAAAGTATAAGTAACGACGGTTTGCTTGAGATTCACCAGCAAAAGCATCTTTCAAGTTTTGTTCTGTTTTTGTTCCTTTTAAAGACATTTTATAGCTCCTTTGTTATGAAAAAATGTTTAGAGAATGTTTAGAGACTAAATAATTTAAATTTTTATAATCTAATCGCAGACGCAACTAGTGATACTAATATAGGAAGTATCTACATAATCGTCTAATTTATTAAAACGAACGTAACGATTCACAAAAGCGAATAAGTTATATTAAGCACTCAACTTTCAATTGTCGTAACTGAATTAAACTTTTAAAGCATCGCGTAACGAAGGGTAAAGTAACTCGATATTTAGAATTTCCAGCATTTTGTCATTCCTAATCCGACGAGACTCTTTTAGGTAAGAAACCATGCCTTCGCTCAACGTTTGCTCTGCTTCTTGTAGACTAATTTGTGGAGGTCTTGGTAGTTTTGAATAGTCCGCGACATGATTAAAATAATCAGTCATTGTGCTTGGATTTCCATCGGTAACATTAATTATGTGATGATGGGTTTCGCATTCCATTGCTGCTTTACATGCACGCGCAAGATCATCAGCATGAATACGATTTGTATATCCAGCTTCATCACCATTCACAATAGGCAAAACTTTCTCAAGACGAGTTGTAGGTAAACGATCTTCAGCATAAATCCCCGGTACACGTAAAATCATAAATTCAACGTTAGCTTGCTCAGACCATCTTTGTAATATCTGCTCAGCAGAGACTCGTCTAACGGCCCTATCTGCTTGTGGACTTACTGGCGTGTTTTCGTCAATCCAAGCACCGCCACTATCTCCATAAACACCTGTGGTACTAATCATCACGATACGTCTTGGGAGCTGTTGCGTTAACTGAGTAAGAAAACGTTTTAGTCGAGTATCTTTAGCACCAGATGATGGGGGTGGCACAAAGTAATAGAGATCAATATTCGTGAATTGATCTGGAGTTAAACTGAAATCCGAATCTAAATTGATTACATGCGGGATTATATTAAGATCCGTGGTTTGTTTTTTAAAATCGTCCACGGATGCTTGGGATGAGACTATCCCGTGCGGTGTCTCATCTTTATATAAACGAGATAGGCGTTTGCCAATATCACCACAGCCGACAATCCAAGTTTTTTTATCATTAGTCATAGTCAATAGAGGTTAACGCCAGTTAGCTTATTTATCAATTCGTTATAAACAAACATTTAATTATAAGTGTGGATTTCAGTTTCGATTCACAAATTATTCAATTGTTGTGATATAGCGCCAAACCAGACTGTTTTTACTTGATAAATCAGCTTATTACCCTCATATTTAAGGTATATAAAGATAATAATGTGGCTTTTACTATTTTGATTGAAAAGCTTCATATAATAAAAACCCTATAAACATCAAGGAGCTTCAAATGAATAACTTTCTCAGTCCTGAGATTTTGCCAATAGCAATAGTTGTATTTGCTGTCATTCTTGTTTTTATGGGTGCAAAACGTGTACCTCAAGGTTTGGAATATACGGTTGAACGCTTTGGTCGTTACACCAAAACATTAAAACCGGGTATTCGATTCATCATTCCCTTTGTTGACGCTATTGGTCAAAAAGTGAACATGATGGAGCAAGTCGCGGACGTACCTCAGCAGGAAGTGATCACCAAAGATAACGCCATGGTTAGCGCAGATGGTGTAGTGTTTTTTAAAGTGATGGATGCGGCAAAATCAGCCTATCGCGTTAACGATATGTATCGTGCAGTTCTGAATATCACGATGACAAATATCAGAAGTGTGATGGGTTCGATGGACTTAGATGAATTACTCTCTCAACGTGATGTTATCAACTCACGCTTGTTACAAGTGGTGGATGAAGCGGCTTCAACATGGGGTGTAAAAGTAACTCGTATCGAAATTAAAGATATTAATCCACCGATGGACTTGGTTGAGTCGATGGGTCGTCAGATGAAAGCAGAACGTGAAAAACGTGCATTAATTCTTGAAGCTGAAGGTACACGTGCTGCGCTAATCCTGAATGCTGAAGGTATTAAACAATCAGCGATATTGGCGGCTGAAGGTGAAAAAGAATCAGCATTCCGAGAAGCTGAAGCTCGTGAGCGTCTAGCGGAAGCAGAAGCCAAGGCAACCATGATGGTATCCAAGGCAATTGGTGAAGGTGATGTACAGGCAATAAACTATTTTGTTGCGCAAAAATACACTGAAGCACTTCAAGCGATAGGCTCAGCAAATAATTCAAAAATAGTATTGATGCCAATGGAAGCTGCAAGTCTAATGGGCTCAATCGCAGGTATAGCTGAAATCACCAAAGAAACTTTTGGCGACACTAATAAAAGCGGAGAAAAATAA
>CALISP010000289.1 GCA_938041705.1 uncultured Cocleimonas sp.
AGCTTCTGAATTACAATCAACAAGTGCTTGTTTAGCTGCTTGCATCATTTTATTTCCACCACTGGCATGAACATTCATCATCCATACGCCCAGTGCAGCTGCACTCTTACAAGCAGAAGCTACTGTATTTGGAATATCATGGAATTTTAAGTCTAAGAAAACGTCGAACCCTAAATCGACCAAGTGCTTAACAAAATCAGGCCCAGAAGCTACAAACAACTCAAATCCCACCTTCAGTTTACAATCAATTGGAGATAGCTGTTTGACAAAGTTCAAGGCCAGTTCCTTATTAGGATAATCTAAGGCAATAATTAATTTACTTGGCATAGTTAATACTCAAATTATTAGGAGGTTTACCATATAGATATTATAAAGACACACCCCTACTTTTACATGATCTTTCATTATTTTAATTAAAAATCATGCACTCCCGATATCGACACTCCGTTTAAACCATGCCTTTATTCATTCTTACTTTAAAAATGGAATTTATTCCTACCACAACGTCTTTTAATGAACTTAATTAAATAATATTTGGAACTGGTGCAGTTTTAGCTTTTCAAAAGTATCACTACTTAAACAGTAAATACCTTAAGCTTGATCGACAGTATCCCAATGATTGCATGCAGGACAGCGCCAAAGGTAATCATGCATTTTATAACCACAATGTTCACATCTAAACGAAGGTACTCCTTGTAAATGGTTTTTGAGGGATTGGTGAATTTTAACTAAGCCCAATCCTTTTGCTGATTCATCATCATTAGCCTCTAAATATTTATCTGTTACATATCCTGTGGCCTTGTAAATAGATTTTATTGACAGCTTCTTTTCATCTAGTACATCGTTTACAAGTTTATCAATTTTATCATTTGAACCATATTTATCAGCCAACTGTATCAGAGCTTCGAAAACATTATTATCTTGGTCTTTGTGATATGTCTTTAACAGCTCTTTTTGTAAAAACTGAACATCATCAGAATGTTTTGCTGACTGATCGATCTTATTAAATAACATACTTAATAGGCGACTATCATGCTGTATAGCTTTTAAATAATGGCTTAAGGACACTTTGTATTGCTTTTGATGAAAAGCAATATCACCTTGTAAAGTCATTAACCTTGTCGAATGCTTATAGGTTTTTTTAGCTTTATCGATAAAACCATCTACTTCATGTAGATTACCTTTTTGTAAAGATTCATCTGCAAGTTCACAATAATAATGAGTTATAAGACTATCTAAATTAACCACATTACCTGAGGTATCACTATTATCTTTTTTCAAACTTTTCTTAGTACACTCCGTCGCCTCAATAGCTTTTAGCCACTCTTGTGTTTGTTCATAAATAGTTCGAAGTGATTCACAAATTGCTGCTTTGGAAATATACTTATTATTACTTTCCAGTAACTCTTGAAAAACACTTTCAGCACGATCCAGCATTCCTGCCGCAAAAAAATCCTGACCTAAGGCAAACATCGCCTTCTGTTTCTGCTTAGCATTTAGATTAGAACGAGCAATTACGTTTTGATGGACACTAAGGGCACGATCTACTTCACCACGTTCACGAAATAGATTACCTAGAAGGTGAAAAGTTTCAGCTGTGTACTCATCTATATCAGGATAATTTAGAAATACTTCAAGGGCCTTATCCGGCTCTTCACTTAAAAGGTAATTGACGCCTTTAACAAAGTTGTCGGAGAGTTGACCTTTTTTTTTTGAGAATTTTTGAGTCTTTTACTTGCCGCTCTCCATCCAGAATAGAAGGCAATCGGCAATAACAAGAAGAGAATTTCAACCATTGAATATCAACCATCAGAACAATGTCTGAGTTAAATCACTTTTATGAAGTATTGCTTAAAAAGACAATACTGAATTTGAAATATTATAAATCACTTAATTAATTTTAAAAATTATTCCTGGATAGGATAAGCATCTTTATTTTGATTTACACGTTCACGCATCTCTTTACCTGGTTTGAAATGCGGTACATGTTTTGGAGACAATTGCACTTGTTCACCCGTTTTAGGATTGCGTCCTTTACGTGCAGTACGGTGATGGAGTGAAAAACTTCCAAATCCTCTGATTTCTATTCTTTCACCACTAGTCAATGTATCACTAATTTGGTCGAGTAAAATCTTTACAGATAGCTCTATATCTTTACTACTAAGATGGCTTTGTTTTCTTGAAAGAATATTGATTATTTCTGACTTGGTCATTAATGCTCTCCTCACATTGCTACACATTATTATCTTTCAGTCTAACGCTGTTTGATAAAATGAATTATATCCACGACTTACAACTAAATAATAGTATACAAAATGAATTAAGCAACTGAAATTACATAAAAAAAGCCGATTAATTAAATAATCGGCTTTTTTATAAACGACAATCGTTAAAGTGTATAAATTACTTTAAAAATTATTATTACTTATCTAACTGTTCTTTGAAGATATCACCCAAAGTTCCTGTAGTAGCAGATGAAGAGCTGTACTCTTTCATTACTTCTGCTTCTTCAGCAAAGTCTTTCGCTTTGATTGATAGATTTACTGCACGAGTCTTACGATCTACACCCATGAACTTAGCTTCAACTGCATCACCTACACTCATTACAGTAGATGCATCTTCGATACGATCACGTGAGATTTCAGATGCACGAAGTACACCTTCAATATTATCACCAAGATCAATCTTAACCATTTTAGGAGTAACTTCAGTAACAGTACCTTTAACGATACTGCCCTTCTCATTAGCTGCTACGAACAACGAGAATGGATCTTGATCCATCTGCTTAACACCAAGTGAAATACGCTCGCGCTCAGGATCAATAGCAAGAATAGTCGCTTCAACTTCATCGCCTTTCTTATAATCACGAACCGCTTCTTCACCTGGAGTGCTCCAAGAAATATCAGATAAGTGAACTAGACCGTCGATGCCGCCTTCAAGGCCAATAAAGATACCGAAGTCAGTAATTGACTTAATAACACCTTTAACTTTCTCGCCTTTAGTTGCTGTTTTCGCGAAATCATCCCAAGGGTTTGATTTACACTGCTTCATACCAAGAGAAATACGACGACGTTCTGCGTCAATCTCAAGGATCATTACATCAACTTCTTGACCTAATGTAACAACTTTAGCTGGATTAACGTTCTTGTTAGTCCAATCCATCTCAGATACGTGTACAAGTCCTTCAACACCATCTTCGATTTCAACGAAACAACCGTAGTCAGTAAGATTACTAACCTTACCTGTAAGTACTGTATTAACAGGGTAACGACGTACAAGATCTTGCCATGGATCATCACCCATTTGCTTAAGACCCAATGATACGCGACTCTTTTCTTTATCAAACTTAAGAACAAGAACGTCGATTTCTGTACCAATTTCAAGTACTTCAGAGGGATGCTTAACACGCTTCCAAGCCATATCAGTGATATGTAGTAAGCCGTCGATACCACCCAAATCGATGAACGCACCGTAATCAGTAAGGTTCTTAACAACACCTTTGATTTGCTTGCCTTCTTCGATACTTTCAAGAAGTGCTTCGCGCTCAACACTGTACTCGTCTTCAACTACAGCACGACGAGATACAACAACGTTGTTGCGCTTCTGATCAAGCTTGATTAGTTTGAATTCTAATTCTTTACCTTCAAGGTAAGTTGTATCACGAACAGGACGGACATCAACTAATGAACCAGGAAGAAAGGCACGAATATCTCCAAGCTCAACGGTGAAACCACCTTTAACCTTGCCAGTTATGATGCCGGTAATTATTTCGTCATTCTTAAGTGCTTCATCAAGAATTTCCCAAGCGCGTAAACGACGGGCTTTCTCGCGAGATAGTTTGGTTTCACCAAAGCCATCTTCAACACTTTCTAGTGCAACTTCAATAATATCGCCAACGACAGCAATTAACTCGCCTGCTTCGTTTTTGAATTCACTTGCTGAAATAACGCCTTCTGACTTAAGGCCTGCACTGACTGTTACAAAATCTGGAGTTACATCAACGATAGTCGCACTAATTAATGAACCAGGATTCATCTCAATGTACGTTAGACTTTCTTCAAACAACTCCGCGAAACTTTCACTCATGGTATTAAAACCTATAAAATTACGATAGCAAACCCATGCTATACGGTTAAATTAAATCTTAACTATGGTTTTATATTTATGAAATACTGCTTTAATATTAATTAAAGTTACTTCTAATATAAGCTAGCTAAGATGTTCATAAAATAATGATTTTTAAAGGCAAAATGAAACTTGAATATGCCGGGCTTTTAAAAACCATTATTTATTTAAAGCATTTTTGAGGGGTAATTAAGAGATTTCAGGTTAACAATTAAGCTAACTTAGAGTACTTTTGGAAGGACTCTTTTTACAACAGTAAGAACTTTATCTACAACCTCATTAATACCCATTTCATCTGTATTTATGATAGTTGCATCTGTTGCTGGAATCAGTGGTGCATCTTTACGATTGGTATCGCGAGCATCACGTTTTTCTATATCACTAATCAAGCCGCGCAGATTAGCACTAATCCCTTGCTGTTTCAACTGATTAAGGCGCCGTTCTGCACGAATTTCAGCACTTGCAGTAAGAAATATTTTAATAGGTGCTTCGCCAAAAACGACCGTCCCCATATCCCTTCCATCAGCAACTAAACCAGGAGATGTTTGAAATCTTTGTTGACGTTCTAGCAGTGCTTTTCTTACCGAAGGTTTAGCTGCGACCTGAGAAGCTGCAGATCCCGCTTCTTCCGTGCGAATATCCAACGTTACATCATTATTATCGAGAAATATGGTTACAGCACCCTCATCGTTGCTTTTAAAAACGACATCTAGCTCTTGAGCAACTTTAGCAAGAGCTAATTCATCATCTAAATCCACTTTTTTAAGTTGTGCAGACAGTCCAACCAAGCGATATAAAGCGCCACTATCTAGAATATGCCACCCAAGATGGTCGGCAACGCGCTGAGAGATCGTACCCTTACCTGAACCTGCAGGTCCATCTATAGTGATAACAGGAACAACTTGAGATTGCTTATTCATTTCAATACCTTGGGTTGGCTTTGAAAGAATGCTTAAAAAGACACCCCCCCACTTTTACGAGGTTTTTGTTCTTATAAATAAGAAAACTCACCTTTTGGATAAACGTCGTTACACTTCATATTATATCTGCTGTGCATCAGCTTGCCCGTTTTCCTTTTGTTTAATTTCTATTGTCGATTAAATTATTGGTAACGCTGTTGCAAGTATTCAAAAACAGCCAATAAACCCATTGCTTCTCCACCTTTCGGGCGACCAGGTCGATTTCTAGTGTTCCAAGCATTTACATCAAAATGCGCCCATTCAATTTTTTCATCAACAAAATCATTCAAATAAAGGGCGGCAGTAATTGCACCACCATAACCTTCAGATGAACTATTAACTATATCTGCTACATCACTATTCATTTGATAACGATAACCATGATGCAAAGGTAGCGGCCATATTAATTCACCTGAAGTTTTTGAAGCACTTTGCAACCCAGCAATTAACTCATCTGAATTACTAAACAATGCTGGTATTTCAGTTCCAACAGCAACACGTGCCGCTCCGGTCAATGTAGCGAAATCGATAATCAAATCCGGCTCATGCTCGCACGCTAAGGTTAAAGCATCACATAATACAACTCGGCCTTCGGCATCTGTATTATCAATCTCGACTGTTTTGTGCGCACGCGTTTCAATAATATCACCAGGACGATAAGCATCACCTGAGATAGCATTATCCACCGATGGGATTAACACTTGAAGGCTTACTGGCAAATCTAAGCTCATTATAAGATGAGCCAAACCTAATACATGAGCCGCACCACCCATATCTTTTTTCATATAACGCATGAACTTGGAAGGTTTAAGATCTAAACCACCAGTATCAAAACAAACACCTTTACCTACAAGACTCAATAATGGATTTTTTTCATCTCCCCAAGTAAGTTTCAATAATCTTGGAGCATGTTCACTTGCTCGACCAACCGCATGAATTGCTGGAAAATTCTGTTCAATTAAATCATCACCTACAACTTCAGAAAATTCAGCGCCATGTTGTTGTGCTAATTCGTTGGCGAGGTCCGACATATCCTCTGGCATCATGTGATTAGCGGGCGTATTAACCATGTCACGTACTAAAGTAAAAGCATCAACAAAAGCATTAATATCATCTAATTGTTCTTCATCAACTTTTAATACTGCTTGTGGTTTAATTTCCATGAAACCTTGTTTAAAAAAATCAAAGCTATAATCACCCAAACCCCAACCAATAGCGGCATTCAACTTATCAGACTCTGACCAATCGCATTCCAAGTGGTATTGTCCCACGGGCAAGCTTTTAGCTAATGTAGAGATTGACCATATAGTTTGACCAGGTTGCTTTGTGATATCTTCTTGGATACCGACCAACACCATCATCAATGAACCATCAGTATCAGGCACCATGCATGATTGATTTTCATTAGCCTCAAACTCTATGTTACTTAACCAATTTGATACTGCATCAGTCTGTGCTTTTAGCACATTTTCTAAAGAGCTTTTACTGACTGGAATCAATGGGATACTTGGAGTGGTTTCGGTGGTATAGGTCATAGTTTTCTCATTTCGATTGAGCTGTTTGTAATCTTTTTACAACTTTGCTCTGTATATATTTCAACTATTGCAACTTTGCAGGAGCATATAATTGTTGTTTAATTTCATTATAATCTGGATGGTTTTTAGAAATAATTTCCTGTCTCAATAACAAGTCAATATTGACTAAATTACAGTTATTCTTAAATTCATCTGTTGTATCGGTTAAATGAGCCATTTCCTCGAGAGGCATTAATATAAACTCATCAACTTCCCCATCCGTATTTTCAGGTATAAAATCCTCAGGTAGCCATAAATCATAATTGAATAAAGTATCACTATTCATTCCCAATAGGTTATTTACTGATGCTTTAGGGCTTTTTTGAAGTTTATTTTTTCCTAAATAATTTATTTCACTCACTAATGTTGCTTGTCTTGATAATTGTTCAGAGATATTTGCTTCTTCAGCGGATTCTTTTACAAGATTATCAATCAAACTTATTCCAGCAGGCTGACCACCCGCTACAATTTGATCAAGCTTTCCTGGCCAAAAAGGCTTGTCCTTAGTTCGTCGAGCTATCCAGATGTAGATTCCATCTGACTTCTTTACAAGCCCATTCAAATGGACTCCAAATGATCTTACACCGAAATATGAGACAGCCGCTCTTTCCATATGAAAACAAGGAAACTCTCCAAAAGTATTAGTTATTGCATAGGTCTCATCAACCCAAGATTGAATAATTCCATTTTTGTGCAAAGTTTCAATGATAGGAGTAATAGCAACTGTTCGAGACTCTGATGTTGTTAATGATTCAACGAAACCAAATTCATGTGGGAAAATCTCAAAAACAGCATTAAAAGGTTTTAATACCTCAACAAATTCTTTTTTGGCCCAACCAATCAATTTACCTGACACTTTGAATGGTACGTAACCTTCAATGGAAAAATCATTACAACTTTGAATGTGATCGATATAGCTCATATTAATTGAATTTTAACATTACTTTGCAATAAATAACTCAACTTAAATACGCAAACCATTCAATCAACAAACGAATAAAACTAACACTACTAAAAAGAAGAAATTTTGTTAAAAATAATAGTAAGAAACTACTCTTTAACTGTAAAAAACAAAATCATCTGACCTTTGATCTTAAGAAAAACTCCATTTACTTACATATTGCTCACTCACCAAGATCTACATAAAAATACTCTGTAAGCTTCTTTTTATTAAATTTATGGTCGTGGATTCTTACTCCACACAAAAAAATAAACTACCAGCAACAGAAAGGATTCTGCATGAACAACAACTCATTCAAGTTGATACTACTCTCGTCGATTTCAATTTTATTATCTGCCTGTGGAGGTGGAGGCTCTTCTCAGAGCAATGAACAAAATAATGTTCAAGATAATGATTCAACTCCTACTGTTGCTAGACCTCAACCAAGAGCTTTAGGTACTAACAACTGGACTAACGCTAAATTAATTCAAACCTCAAGCCCAATGCTTAATAACATTGAAATAGTTGGATCAAAGTTAATTATTAATGTGGAATCTGCAGACATTACTCAAGGAGCACATCTTCAGATCTATCTAAATACTGATAATAAGCCTGAAACGGGATTTCAGTTTGAAGATGAAGCTTGGGAAGAAAGCGGTGTAGATTTCCTTATTGAAGATGGAGATTTATTCAAGTCTACAGCTAACAATACTGGATGGAATTGGAATGTAAATATTGGTGCTATCGATTATACAATTAATACTGATACTGCAAGTGCAAAAATAGACCTATCTATTCTTGGTGATATCTGTAACAACCTAAAAATAGGTGTTATGACACGTGATGAGTTCTGGGACATATCTACATTCAGTCCTGCATCAACACAAATGCAAACGCTTAGCGTTTCTTATTGTAATACTCAAACAATAGATACCGTAAACCCTGAAATAACTCTACTTGGTGCCAATCCATTAAACTTAAATATCAATGATACATTTAATGATCCTGGCGCAAGTGCAACTGACAATATTGATGGAGACATTACAAGCCGAATCATCCCTAAATCTTCCGTAAATACAGCAATAGCAGGCACGTATGAGGTGTCATATTTAGTCACTGATATAGCAGGTAATTCTACCAATATCTCACGGATGGTAATTGTCAGCGAAGATGTCACAACTGAAGGAATTGTAATAGACGGTAATACCACTGATTGGAATGATATTCCAACGTTCAGTAGTTCTTCTAATGCCATCATGAAGGTATCTGACGATGAAGAAAAACTATATATACTAATCACTTCAAGTAACCTTGGAACCAACACTCAAATACTAATAGACACTGATAACAACGTTGTAACGGGCTTAGAATTATCAGCACAGGTTAATGCTTGGGTTGCTGGTGCGGATTATATGATAGAAAACAACGATCTAGATAAATCAACCAGTAATACTGGCTGGTCTTGGGATTATGGAATAACACCTATTGAATATATAAAAACATCTGATACTTTAGAAATTGCAATTAAGAAATCTGACTTCAATTCCTTAGCAAATAACATTCCTATGGGCTTTGTTAGCAGAACAGCAGATTGGAATGTGAATTATATTTTACCCTTACAAGACTTGCCTGTTTACACAATGCAATTTGCTAATGAAGTGAATCCTATTAGAGCTAATGATGATTCTACAACCACAGAAAATGACACTAATGTAATAATTAATGTACTAGGTAATGACATATCTTCAACAAGTAGCGCTTTAAGTATTAGTCTTGCTTCACAACCATCGTCTGGAAATGCAATAATTTCTCAAAACAAAATTGTATATACTCCTAATACAGAATTCACAGGTATTGTAACGTTTAAATACAACGTAACTGATACTAATGATAATACTGATACGGCGACTGTAAAGGTTATTGTTACAGCACCCGTTGTAACAAATACTGCACCAGAAGCTAAAAACGATTCTGTTAATACAACAGAGAATCAAACTATCAACATTCGAGTATTAAACAATGATACAGATGCTGATGGTGATTTATTAACATTAGTTTCTGTTTCTAATCCTCCAAACGGTAATGCTGTGAGAACAGGTACTTCTATCGATTACACACCAGCTTCAGGATTCTCAGGTACTGAAACGTTTACATATAACATCAGTGATGGAAATGGAGGATCAGATATTGCAACGGTCACTGTTATAGTAAATCCATTACCTAACACAGCTCCAGTAGCAAAAAATGACTCAGCAACAACTATCGGAATCAATACAAAACAAATAGCAGTGCTTGATAATGATACTGATGTTGACGGTGATGTCTTAGAGCTAATAAGTTTTACTCAACCTGTTAATGGAGTGGTAACAAGATTAACACCCACTTCTTCGGTTCTCACCTATACCCCTGTGACAATTACTTCTGGTACCGATACTTTTACTTATACAATTATTGATAATAACGGTGGAAGTGATACAGCAACAGTTACAGTCACTATACCTCCAAACAATTTCCCTGATGCTGTAGAAGATGTCTCTGATGTTTTCTTCAATAAAACTAAAACTATCAATGTATTAAGTAATGATACGGACCCTGATGGAGATACTTTAAGTGTTCAATCAATTGTGCAACCTCCAGTTGGATTCGCTAGATTAAACAACAATGGCACAATCTTTTTCAACCCACAAAACAACGTTGGCAG
>CALISP010000290.1 GCA_938041705.1 uncultured Cocleimonas sp.
TACGCCAATTAAACCCATTACGCTAAGCACTCTTGCTAGCATTACAGGTGGAATTCCTTTACTGAAGAATCCAACAGCTGCACCCCATCCACCCAATACTAATGCCCATAATAATAGTGAGCCTTCGTGAGCACCCCAAAGTGCAGATACTCTAAAGAGGGTTGGCATTTGTGAATTAGAATTATTCGCTACATATTTAACTGAAAAATCATTGCTGAGGAAAGCATAGAGCAAACACGCAAATGAAATACTCAAAAAGAACATTTGTGCAAAAGAGGCTGGCTTAGCAATCGCAACCCAATTATTTTTACCTATCAATGAGCCTATTAATGGAAAAATACCTTGCACAACAGCAACGGATAACGCCAGAATTAAAGCAAAATGTCCAATTTCAGGAATCATTAATAAGTGCCTTTTTTACTTGTATCTTTAGAAGAACCTTTAGCAGGTGCATGTTCTTTATTAAGTGTGTCAGACAACTCTTTTGGCATGTACTCTGCATCGTGTTTTGCTAATACTTCATCAGCATAGAACAAACCATCATCACCCATTTTTCCACGTGATACTTGACTCTTACCTTCTGAGAATAAATCAGGGAGGATTTTTTTAGTTACAACTGTAATCTCATGATTACGGTTATCTCGTACTATAAAACGAGCTTCTAATTCGGTAGCACTACGCTCAAGACTTCCCTCTTTCACAAGACCACCCAAACGAAATACTTGTCCAGTTGGGACTACACCCGCAAGTACTTCCTCAGGCGTGTGTAGATAAGCAAGGTTACCTTTCATTGCCTTGCCAATTAACGCAGATGCTGCTCCTACGCAACATAAGGCTAGCAAAACAAAAAGAAAGCGTTTAGTTCTAGGTTTCATTATTCTTTAATCCTAAATTTATATTTACCAAGCAACGAGTAATTTGTTACTTGATATTCTGCTACTAACTTAAATCTCTATTTCGTCTTGTATCTTGACGATTGGTACGTCTAATTTGCTTTATTAACGAACGCCTTTTAATAATTAGACTGACTGGCTCTAGAACCATGAGTGCTAGTGCGATACCCATTGCACTCCAGATAAACACACCAAAACCACCCATACTAAAAAATTCACTCATGACTTTATCTCTACTTCAGAATCTTTTATTTCAGGTAAATTAGACACCCAAGTTGTCGAACGTTCCCGTTCTAATACAATTATTCTTGCTCGCATTAAAGTTGTTGCAAAACAATACATCCAAAATCCTATTGTAGTTACCAACATTCCTATCAAAATATTTGATTCTACTCGTTTCAATGATGACTCTTGGTGCAATGATGCACATTCTGTTGGGTCTGGGCAATTAACCGCATAATAAATGATGGGGACTAATGCTAAACCAACTAGAGCTAACAATGCCGAGGCTTTGTCTGAACGTCGCACATCGTCTATTGCAGATTGAAGCGCAATATAACCGATGTAAACAAACAATAAGATTAAGAAAGTTGTAAGTTTTGGATCCCAGTCCCAGTAAGTACCCCAGCTGGTTTTCCCCCAAATAGCTCCTGTCGCAAGAGCTATAATAGTCATTACTGTTCCCGTTATTGCAGTTGCAGAAGCTAACATATAGGAAAGACGTGTATTAAAAATAAGGCCTAACATCGCCCAAAACACCATAACTACATAAAGCCACATTGCCATCCAAGCAGAAGAAACATGAACATAAATAATACGGTAATATTGTTTTTGATCATTTAATACATCGGCAGTTTTAAAAAACCCCCAATATAATCCACCTAAGATAAACACGATTGCGGCAATCCAAAATAATGGAATTAGCTTTCCTGCTAATGGATAGAAGCTCATAGGAGCTGAGTATTTAAACCAATTGATTTTCATTCTGAATACTTCAAAACCTTATTTATCTACTTTTATATATTTAAATAGACTAAAAACACACCCCCCTACTTTTCACCTATATAAAAGGAAATATCATGGGTAGTTTTCTTAGTCTGATAATAATAATAACCTAACAATAATTTGGTCATTATAATACGAAATACAATATCTTTATTATAAATGAGCCTAACGATTACAAAAACAAAACTCTTAAAACACAAAGAGAATATATACACGAACAGCATTTTTATTCTAATGATATTTTTAATGCCGCGGCTGTCACCCAAGGAGAAAAAACAACTGACAATATACTGAATGCTAATAACAATAATATATAAGGTTCAATACTTACTCCAACTAACATGCTAGTGGAAATCGCACCTGCACCATATACCAAAACAGGAATATACAAAGGCAATACCAACAAAGAGACCAATACACCCCCACCACGTAAACCTAAGGTTAAAGCAGCGGCAATTGCACCTAGCATACTTAAAACAGGCGTACCTATTAGCAACACCAACATCATAATAAAAACTGAATGCATAGGTAGATGATAGAAAAGCCCTACCAATGGAGAGATTAACACCAAGGGTAAGCCTGTTAATAACCAATGGGCTAAAATTTTTGCGAAAACAGAAACTGATAGTGAACTTGGGGCTAAAACAATTTTCTCCAGAGTGCCATCTTCATAATCAGCACTAAAAAGACGATCGAGAGCCAATGTAGATGCAAGTAATGCTGAAATCCAAACAACACCAGGTGCCATTTGTTGAAGGATTTTCTCTTCAGTACCTACTCCCAAAGGGAATAAACTAATAACCACAATAAAGAAAAACAACACAGTGAAAATTTCACTTCGACGGCGAAGTGCTAACAATAAATCACGTTTTAAAATAATCCCAAAGTTGCTAGACATCATCTGAGATACTTTGATGATTATTTTGATCGAGACTTACACGTAGAATTTCGCCACTTGTCAAAGGAACTTCTTGGTGAGTCGTGAGGATCACCATGCCATCATCTTCAACATGCTTTGCAATAACATCTTGTAATAATTTAACTGCAAAACCATCCAAGGCAACAAATGGCTCATCAAGAATCCATAGCTTTGCATTACTTAGTAATAAACCAGCAAGAGCTACTCTTCTTTTTTGACCTTGAGAAAGGTGTGCAGTAGGTTTGTATTCAGAACCAAATAATCCAATATCATCTAAAGCCTGCAACAAAACATCTTCCGAATATTTATTGCCAGTAAGTGATGTATTTATCCGAAGATTTTCCAAAGCACTTAGATCAGCTTTAATCGCATTATT
>CALISP010000291.1 GCA_938041705.1 uncultured Cocleimonas sp.
ACATCAAGAGTATTTACACCAATAGTACCGGTTGACCCAAGTATGCAAATACCCTTGGAAAGACTCATACCTGAATAGCAGACCAATTAATGCCTAATGCAAATAAAGGTAATACTGCAATTAATCCATCAACACGGTCTAGAATTCCACCATGCCCAGGTAGAATATTTCCAGAGTCCTTCTCACCAGCTTCACGTTTCATCAAGCTGATAAACAAATCACCAGCAACAGACATCAACGCCACGATGGCTGATAAATATATAAAACTGCTAAAGTGTCCCTCTCCCAACCCTAAGACCGACGCACCAATAAAGGCAACAATTAAAGCGGCAATGAACCCACCTAATAATCCCTCTCGTGTTTTACCAGGACTTATCTGAGGGACTAATTTATTTTTCCCAAATGATTTACCAGCAAAGTAAGCACCAGTATCTGCGGCTGCAACTAATAATACTAGAAACAATATTAAGTACGGGCTTTGGGTATGCAAAATAACTGCTGCACTCCATGCTGAAAGTATGACAAAAAATCCTGACAGCCTCAGCATGAGTGGATTATTTTTATAAAATTCAGTACCTTGCTTATATTTTAATAGCATCACTAAATTAACAAACCACCAAAGAAACCCTAAAGTTATAAAAAACCAACTAAGTGTGACTGACTTATAAGCAAAATATGCTAGTAGTAACATCCACGCTACATATAACCCTTTTCGGATATTTTTTAACGAAACAAGGTTCGCCCATTCCATACCGCCAATGCTGACAAGTAATATTAGCGTTGTCACCGCAAACCATGGTGTTGAAAAGACTAAAATAAATATTAAAGCAGCGACTATTAATACTCCGGCAGTGATGATTCTCATCTTTAAAGTTTCAGTCATTATTTTTTTCCTCTTCTGCAATTACTTGCTCACTAGTTTTTCCAAAGCGACGCTGTCTTGATGAATAATCTTGAATAGCAACATTTAGACTCTCGGCATTGAAGTCAGGCCATAATTCATCAGTAAAATGAAGTTCTGCATATGCCATCTGCCAAATCATGAAATTACTAATACGCTTTTCACCACCTGTTCTTATAAACAAATCGGGATCAGGAAATTCAGTTGTTGTAAGCTGTTTGGTAATATCATCTTCTGTAATTGAAACTGAGGTTTTATCGCCAGATTCTATTAACTTAGCGAGCTTTTGAGCTGCCTGAGTAATATCCCAGCGCCCCCCATAGTTAGCCGCAACAATTAGATTAAGTCCTGTACTGTTTTCAGTCAGTTTTTCCACATATTTGATCTTATCTTGAAGTTTTTCAGAAAAGGCTGAGAGATCACCGACAATCTTTAATCTAACATTATTTCTTGCCATTGCCTTAGCTTCACGATCTAAAGCCAGCATAAACAAACCCATCAAATGTTTAATTTCTTCTTCTGGACGTTTCCAGTTTTCACTACTAAAGGCGAATAAGCTTAGACTCTTTACATTAAGTCGGCCGCACTCTTTTACAATATCACGAACTGCATCTACACCTTTTTTATGACCCATGAAACGAGGACGGTTTTTTGCTCTCGCCCAACGTCCATTGCCATCCATAACGATTGCTATGTGATTTGGTATTTTAAGTGTTTGACTCATAATTATATTAGGAAAGTAAGCCCTAAACTTTCATCAAGTCTTCTTCTTTAACAGCAACTACTTCATCAATTTCTCTAACGAACTTATCTGTTAGTTTTTGAACGTCATCTTCAGCATTTCGTTGAACGTCTTCAGAAATTTCTTTTTCTTTTTCTAATATTTTGAAGTCAGAATTTGCGTCACGTCGAATATTTCGCACAGCAATTTTACCATTCTCACCTTCATTTTTAACAATTTTTACTAAATCTCTGCGACGTTCTTCTGTTAATTGAGGCATTGGAATACGAATGACTGTACCTGCAGAATTTGGATTTAAGCCTAAGTCAGATTTCATAATAGCCTTTTCGACAGCTTGAACCATAGGTCTTTCCCAAGGAGTTACAGTTAACGTTCTTGCATCTTCAACACCAATGCTAGCAACTTGGCTTAATGGGGTATCACTACCATAATAATCAACCATTATATGCTCTAATAAACTAGGATGAGCACGTCCTGTTCGAACTTTAGCGAGCTCTTGTCTCAGCGAATCGATGCTTTTTTTCATTCTGATTTCAGCATCTTTTATAATTTCATTAACCATTTTATGTTTCCTATCAATCTTTTCACATCTAAGTTAAACACGTATAACTCTATTCAGAAATGCAGTTATACATTTTAATTAAGACTTTTTTGTGCAGGTCTTTATTATATTCTAACCAAAGTACCAGCGTGTATATCGCCTTTGATTATTTTTTCCAAAGCGCCTTCTTCAAACATGTTAAAAACACACAAGGGCATTTTGTTTTCTCTACATAATACCATTGCAGTTAAATCCATTACACCTAACTCTTTAGTTACTGCCTCGTCAAAGCTTAATGTATCATAACGTTTAGCATCTGAGTTTTTCATTGGATCTGAATCGTATATACCGTCAACTTTTGTAGCTTTTAATAATAGATCGGCCTGGATTTCAATAGCTCTTAAACTTGCGGCTGTATCAGTAGTAAAATAAGGACTACCTGTACCTGCTGCAAATATCACTATTTCCCCTTGTGACAGATATTCACGAGCTTTATGAGCTGAAAGTTCCTCACCAACCTGATCAATTTTTAATGCTGACATAACGTGGCACTTAACCCCTAATTTACCAATCGCATCTTGCACAGCCAGAGCATTCATTACCGTAGCCAGCATACCCATTTGATCACCACTAACACGATCAATTCCTGCCTTTGCTAAGCCTGCGCCTCTAAATATATTGCCACCACCGATAACAAGAGCCACTTGGGTACCAGACTGTTGTTGCTTTACAACTTCTGAGGCTGTTTGAGCTAAAATTTCTGCATCATAACCAAAATCGTGCTGACCCATTAAGGCTTCACCACTGAGTTTGAGTAATATTCGCTTGTATTGTTGGCTCATTTTCTCTTCCAATTAATTTTTGCATAGACTACACAATATTCTCGCCAGTTACCATAATGGATTTTTCCATAACATCTTCATATCTTTAGCATTGATAGAAGAGCAAGAACAAGAAAATACTTTTCTGATTAAAATATCAGATAGTATTTTACCCAGACTAAAATTTAAATATAAAAAACACCTCCCCTACTTTTAAAGTGCTTCCGTTGTATCCATAAAACCTTCGAAAGCGTTCTTTATCTATATTTTTTCCTAATAAAGAAGTAAAGAAAAATTAGCTCAATAAAGTATAGGCAAAAAAAAGGAGCGATAATCGCTCCTTTTTTACTAGTTACTAACAATATCAAAAGATGTTTTTAGCCACCTTTGACTTGTGCCATTACTTCAGCAGCAAAGTCTTCTTGTTTCTTCTCAATACCTTCACCCACTTCATAACGAACAAATGCCGTTACTTCAGCACCAGCTGCTTTTAACAACTGAGCTACAGTTTGGTCGGGGTCTTTAACAAACGGCTGACCAACTAAAGTAATCTCAGCTAGATATTTGCGCATACGGCCTTCAACCATCTTTTCGATGATTTCCATAGGCTTGCCACTGTCTTGAGCTTGAGCGATTAATATTTCTTTTTCTTTCTCAAGTAACTCAGCAGGCACTTGATCTTCAGAAATACAAGTTGGACGACTTGCAGCAATATGCATTGCAATATCTTTGCCTAGTGCTTCATCACCACCAGTCATTGCTACAGCAACACCGATTTTAACGCCATGACTGTAAGCACATACTAGGCCCTCAGAGCTTAGTAATTCGAAACGACGTACTTGCATATTCTCGCCAATTTTTGCAACTAAGTTCGCACGTGTTTCTTCAACTGTCTCACCCGAATCTAAAGGTAAAGCAGATAGCGCAGCAACATCAGCAGGCTTATCTGCTAATACACGAGCGCCAGCAGCAGATACAAAGCTAACAAAGCTTTCATCTATAGCAACAAAGTCAGTTTCACAGTTTACTTCGATGATTGATGCTTCTTTACCATTATCAGAAACAGTAATAACAACTTTACCTTCTGCAGCAATACGACCTGCTTTTTTATCTGCTTTTGCTGCGCCTGATTTGCGCATAGTGTCTATAGCTGCTTCCATATCACCGTTAGTTTCGGTAAGCATTTTTTTACACTCCATCATGCCAGCGCCAGTGCGCTCACGGAGTTCTTTAACCATTGTAGCTGTAATAGCCATGTCTAATTCCTCAGAATAAGTTAGCAAGAATGCCTTATAAAAAGGCATTCTTGGAATTCAACAAATTGTTTTAGCTACGGAGAAACCGTATCTAATATTACTTTAAGATATCAAAGAGCTTAAACGCCGCCCATTAGTTCATCTTGTAAAACTTTAAGCTCATCCCACTTACCATCAGCAGCTAGTTCAGCCTGTTGTGGCCAAGTCTTTGGCTCTTTTGATTTCAATGTAGAAACAGTTTCTAAGATAGCTTTAATCGCATCACGATCCATTTTTGCTAGTGCAGCAAAAGTTGAAACACCTGCTTCACCAAGTACCTCAGCAATCTTAGGTCCAATACCTTCAATTTTCTTTAGATCATCAGCTTCTTCAGATTTAGCTGCTGCTTTTTTAGGTGCAGGAGCTGCTTCTTTTTCAGCTACTGGCGCTGGAGCCTCTTCTTTAGCCGGAGCTACTTCTTTCTTAGTTATTTTTGCTTCTGGCTTATCGTCTGCATTAGCCTTTGCAGGAGCTGCTTTTGGAGCAGGAGCTGCAGCTGCCATTTCTTCTGCATTCGTTGCAGCAGCTAAATGACCTTCAACAATAGAATCAGCAATTGCAGATGTATAAAGCTGAATTGCGCGAATAGCGTCATCATTACCAGGTACAACATAATCAATGTTATCAGCACTGTTGTTAGTATCTACAACACCGATAACTGGAATACCTAGAGTTTTAGCTTCTTTAACAGCAATACTTTCGTGACCAACATCAATAATGAAAAGCGCATCAGGAAGTGAACGCATGTCCTTAATTCCACCTAAAGCTTTGTTTAGTTTGATAAGTTCACGAGTTAGCATTAATGCTTCTTTTTTACCACCACGAAGGATAGTACCGTCAGCTTCCATCTTTTCGATGTCTTGCATACGACGAACTGACTGTTTGATAGTCTTGTAGTTAGTGAGCATTCCACCCAACCAACGTTGATCAACAAAAGGCATTTTACAACGAGTTGCTTCGTCACGAATTGCAGTTTGTGCAGCACGTTTAGTGCCTACGAACATTACCTTGCCGCCTTTAGCAGCAATTTTTCCTGCAAAGTTTAACGCATCGTTAAACATCGGCAGAGTTTGCTCAAGGTTAATGATATGAATTTTATTACGGTCACCAAAAATATAAGGTGCCATTTTTGGGTTCCAATAGCGGGTTTGATGTCCGAAATGAACACCTGCTTCCAGCATTTGGCGCATGCTTACTTTAGCCATAGAT
>CALISP010000292.1 GCA_938041705.1 uncultured Cocleimonas sp.
TGAAGGGTTCTTAATATAGGGCAGAAATGTTCAGCCAGTTGAAAAGCTGATTAGAACAGACTTAGGTATGAATAAAAAGACACCCCCCTACTTTTCACCTATTTATCTACTGCAACATCAAAAAGGCCGAACTAAGTTCGGACTTTTTGATTATCATATCATTTGATTGAGGTGTTGCTAGTTATTAGGTTTCAAGCAACAACTGCATTGGTCAAATTATCCAACGCTTCAGTAACAACATCTAACACTGGAACTCCTTCAACATCATAAAGTGCAGAAAGACCATGTTGATCGTGATAACTAACAAATACATCTCCAGTATCATCAGCGTAAACCGCTACACGCAAAGGCAAGTCTAATGCTGCAGCACTGTCTTTTTGCATAATGACCGTACCGCCTTTTGGGTTACCAAAAATCAAAACTTCGGCATCATTCATTTGCATGTCGACGCTTGCTGCATTTTGCTTGTGATCAACTCTTGCAAACACTGTCATGTCTTTAGATTTAACTAAGGCTTCAAATTTATCCATAGTATCTTTTACACTATACTGACTTTGTTTTTTTATTAGTGACATCGTCTAGTTTTCCTTTGTTAGTCTTAGTTAGGCTTAGTTACAGCAGTTGTCAATTTATCCAAAGCCGTTTCTACTTTGTCTAATACGGGTACACCTGCCAGATTGTAATCTGCTGATAAATCTTGCGGATTACGATAGCTCAACCATACCTTTCCATCGTTATCTTTGTATACCGCAACTTTTAAAGGGAGGTCTAAAGCAGTAGCTGGGTCTTTTTTCATTAAAACCGTTCCTGCTTTAGGATTACCAAAGATTAATACCTCAGCTTCGTTCATTTTCATATCAACGCCCATTGCGTTTTTAGTATGATCAACACGAGCGAATACGCCTAAACCTTTAGATTTCACTAAGGTTTCGAATTTATCCATAGTCTCTTTAACACTATGCGCACTGGCTTTTTTTATAACATCGGCAGATGCAATGGCGGGAACTGATAGTGCTAAAACCATCATTATTTTGGCTAAACGATTATTCATTTTTATCTCCTTCGACAATCTAGTAATAATTTGATTTAAGAACTAGTTCTTACGAATAAAAAGAGTGTTTAGATGTGCTAATTTTAAATAAATAGATATTTAGTTAAAGCAGTAAAACATCACTTTTCAAATTAGACCTCTAACTCGAAGATAGTTCATGTAAGACTATTCGATATTTTTAGTACCTATTTTATCTTCCCACTGGTTTATCACATTACAGAATAAGTCAGCTGTTTTTTCAGTATCGTAAACAGCAGAGTGGGCTTCAGTAGCATCCCATGGAAATCCCGCCGCTTTAACTGAACGAGCTAATACTGTTTGACGATAAGCCATTGCAGCTAACGTTACAGTATCGAAAGTACTGAACGGATGAAATGGATTGCGTTTTTTATCGATTCGTTTAACCGTAGCGTTTAAGAAATTCAAATCAAAAGCGGCATTATGTCCGACTAAAATAGCGCGTTTGCATTTATTCAATTTCATTTCTTTACGAACGATTAAAAACAGTTCATCTAAACACTTTTTCTCATCAACAGCGATTGCCTGTCGAAAAGGTAAATTTGGGTCTATGCCATTTACTTCTAATGACGCCGGTTCCATATTAGCGCCTTCGAAAGGGTTAACATGCCAGCCATAGGTCTTATGCGGACTAAGCATACCATCAGCATCTAAACGCAAAGTCACCGCAGCAACTTCTAATAAAGCATCTGTATGATGATTAAAACCACCCGTTTCCATATCGATTACTACAGGCAAAAATCCGCGAAAACGACCACCCATAGGGTTTGAAATACTGCTTTCCGTTTCACCGTTTAGATCATCAATATCATCCTCAGCTGATGAAGTATCGGCGCTTGTTAGCAATGGACTCGTTAACGGATTATTTGTTTCTGATTTACTATTTTCACTCATTTTACGAGCTTACAACAAGCATCCGCAAAATGACACTATCGATTAATTATTTATTCTTATCCTGTAACATATTGATTTATATATTGATTTATTTTAATGATTATAATTAATTAAAATGTTAAACTTCCCTCAAATTAAATCAACCTGAGAATAATGATGAATAATAGCATTCCATACCATAGTGAAAATGATGTCGATCCACAAGAAACTCTGGATTGGACAGAATCATTAGAAGCTATTATTGAAGTTGAAGGTATTGAACGTGCCCACTACATCATCGAAAAGCTAATGCAGACTGCACGTCATAATGGTGCAAACCTACCTTATACCTCCAATACTGCGTATATAAATACAATTCCTACGCATTTAGAAAAATTAAATCCGGGTGATTTAAAAATTGAAAGTCGCATACGTTCTTATATACGTTGGAATGCAGCGGCGATGGTTGTAAGGGCAAACCGTAAAGCATCTGAGCTTGGAGGTCATATCGCCTCTTTTGCATCATCTGCTACTTTATATGACGTAGGTTTCAACCATTTCTGGAAAGCCCCCACTCCAAATAACGGTGGCGATCTAATTTATTATCAGGGTCATATCACCCCAGGTATCTATGCGCGTTCTTATTTAGAAGGTCGCTTTGATGAAGATACTCTTGATACTTTCCGCCAAGAAGCAGATGGACCAGGTCTTTCGTCTTATCCGCATCCTTGGTTAATGCCAGATTATTGGCAGTTCCCAACGGTATCGATGGGTTTAGGACCAATCAAGTCTATCTATCAAGCGCGTTTCATGAAGTATTTACAACATCGCCAATTAGCCGAGACTAAAGACAGACAAGTCTGGTGTTTTGTCGGTGATGGTGAATCAGATGAGCCAGAGACATTGGGCGCAATTTCACTAGCAGGTCGTGAAAAACTTGATAACCTAACATGGGTTGTTAACTGTAACTTACAGCGTCTTGATGGCCCTGTTCGTGGTAATGGCAAAATTGTACAAGAACTTGAATCTCAATTTCGCGGTGCAGGCTGGAATGTTATTAAAGTACTTTGGGGCTCTTACTGGGATAAATTACTCGCTAAAGACAAAGACGGCATTCTTAAAAAGCGCATGCTTGAAGTAGTTGACGGTGAATTCCAAAACTACAAAGCTAAAGATGGAGCGTATGTACGTGAACATTTCTTTGGTGAATATCCTGAGCTAGCCGCTATGGTAGAGAAAATGACTGATGATGATATCTGGCGTTTGAACCGTGGTGGACATGATCCGCATAAAGTTTATACCGCTTATGATGCTGCTGTTAATCATAAAGACCAACCTACTGTAATTCTTGCGCATACCGTTAAAGGTTATGGCATGGGCGCAGCTGGTCAGGCGCAAAACCGCACGCATTCACAAAAGAAGTTAAATGAAGAAGAAATGATCGCATTTAAAGATCGTTTTAACATCCCATTAAGTGATGAAGACGCCGGTGCAGCGAAATACTATCGTCCTGAAGAAGGAAGTGTAGAACACGAATACATGCTGTCGCACCGTAAAGCGTTAGGTGGCTCTCTTCCCGTTCGTAAAATTACAGCAGCTCCTTTAGAAGTGCCTGATTTAAGTATTTTCCAAGCGATATTAGATGGTTCTGGTGATCGTGAAATGTCGACCACAATGGCATTCGTTCGTTTATTAACGATGCTAACGCGTGACAAGAAAATGGGTAAATATGTTGTGCCTATTGTTCCTGACGAAGCACGTACTTTTGGTATGGAAGGCATGTTCCGCCAATTAGGTATCTTCTCATCAGTTGGTCAGCTTTATGATCCACAAGATAAAGAACAAGTAATGTTCTACAAGGAAGACAAAACAGGTCAAATTCTTGAAGAAGGCATTACCGAAGCAGGCGCATTCTCATCGTGGATTGCAGCAGCTACCGCTTACAGCTCACACAGTGTAAACATGGTGCCGTTCTATATATATTATTCTATGTTTGGTTTCCAACGTATTGGTGATCTGGCATGGGCAGCGGGTGATTGTCGTGCACGTGGCTTCTTAATTGGAGCAACTGCCGGTCGAACTACGCTAGCTGGCGAAGGTCTACAACATCAAGATGGACATGGCATGGTGCAAGCAGGATTAATTCCCAACTGTGTTAGTTATGATCCAACCTTTGCCTATGAAATGGCAGTCATTGTTCATGAAGGCATGAAGCGCATGTATATAGCGCAAGAGGATGTGTATTACTACATAACCGCAATGAACGAAAACTATCTACAACCTGCCCTTCCAAAAGGTTCTGAGAAAGGCATCATTAAAGGTATGTACTTACTCAAAAATGGTGGCAAAAAGAAGAACAAAGTACAACTGATGGGATCAGGTACTATCTTGCGTGAAGTAATCGCCGCAGCTGATTTATTGATGGAAGATTGGAGTGTTGACTCAGACATCTGGAGTTGTACTAGCTTTAATGAGCTTGCTCGCGAAGCACAGGAGGTTGATCGTTGGAATCGACTACATCCGCTAGAAGATGCCAAAGTGCCCTATGTTGCAAAACAATTAAGTGGACATCGTGGCCCAGCGGTAGCCGCCACTGATTATATTAAGCAATACCCTGAGCAAATTCGCCAATGGATGCCTAATAGTTACTCAACCTTGGGAACAGAAGGATTTGGCCGAAGTGATACACGTGAAGAATTACGTAAGCACTTTGAGGTTAATAGATTCCATGTCGTACTAGCTGCACTTAAAGCGCTTGCTGATGAAGGAACGTTACCTGCCGCAAAGGTTGATGAAGCTATCAAGAAATACGGTATTAATGCCGAAAAACTAAATCCAATCAAAGCATAAGGGGGAACTGATGAGTATTATAGAAATAGCAGTACCCGATATTGGCGATTTTGAT
>CALISP010000293.1 GCA_938041705.1 uncultured Cocleimonas sp.
CGAAGAGTTAAAAGCTAGTTTGAACGATGTTGAGGCCTCATCAAAATCACTAATAAATAAAGTTGAAGAGAAAAATATAGAAATAGCTTCTTTAAAGGAAAAAATATCATCTGAAGAGCAAATACAGGCAGAACTAGTTGACTTGCAAAACGCTGCTACTGAATCAAATGATAGTAATGTTTTACTCAA
The DNA here is from genome assembly GCA_938041705.1 of uncultured Cocleimonas sp. Taxonomy (GTDB): domain Bacteria; phylum Pseudomonadota; class Gammaproteobacteria; order Thiotrichales; family Thiotrichaceae; genus Cocleimonas. Next base: position 190 of record CALISP010000293.1, read on the forward strand.
AGCAAAAATAGTTGAGTTAGATGATGTTAACAAATCACTTAACTCGCAACTTGGTAAAGCCCAACAGGAAGCAAGTCAGCATATCCGCAAACTAGGCCTTTTAGATCAGTCGACTGCAGAACTAGAAGCACTCAAAAGTGCTTACAAAGAACGTAATGACGAAGCAGCTAATCTCAAAGATGAGTTAATAGAAATAGACAATGCTAATAAATCGTTACTTGCAGAAATTGAAACACTAAAAACTACAGCTAGCGACAATATACGAAAGCTTACTTTGTTTGAGCAATCAACAGCAGAACTTACGGCCCTGAAAAGTGCTTATAAAGAGCGTAATGAAGAAGCTGGTACTTTCAAAGATTTCTTATCCGCATCAGAAGAATCTAATAATGCTTTATTAGCTGAAATCGAAGCAATGAAAGCTGATGCGACAAAAAACTCTAGTAAGCTTGGCTTGTTAGATCAGTCAGTATCTGAACTCACAGCCTTGAAAGGCGCCAACAAAGAACTTAATGATCAAGCACAAGTTTTAAAAGAAAAAATTGTTGTTCTAGATGGTGCAAATAAAACCTTACTTTCTAAAACACAACAATTAGAAAATGACGCAAGTCAGAACAAACGAAAGCTAGGATTAATGGATCAATCTTCTGCAGAGCTTACTGCGCTAAAAAGTGCATATAAAGAACGTAATAATGAAGCTCAAGCATTAAAAGAGAAGATTACTGAGCTTGATAATTTAAATAAAACCTTTCAATCTAAAATCCAAGAACTAGAAAATGTAGCAAGTCAAAACATGAGAAAGCTTGGATTAATGGAGAAGTCTTCAGCGGAACTTACTGCCCTAAAAAGTGCATACAAAGAACGTAATGATGAGGCACAAACATTAAAAGATAATTTACTTAAGTTAGACAACGATAATAAAACACTTTTTTCTCAACTTGAAAAAATGAAAGCTGACACAAATCAACAAACTCAAAAGTTAGGCTTGTTAGATCAATCAACGGCAGAACTATCTGCTCTAAAAAGTGCTTATAAAGATCGCAATAATGAAAACATGGAATTAAAGAAAAAGTTATCTACCGCAGAAAAATTGAAAAATGAATTAGATGCGTTGAAATTAACAAAGAACAAACTTGAGAGTGATAATTCAGAACTCACTGTAAAATTAAATGAACATAGAACACTGAAAAGCTCTTTAGATTCTTCAATAACAGCACTTAGTAATCTGCAAAAGAAATTAGATGAATCTGAAAACACTAGAAAAACACTCTCAAGCAAAATTGGGGTTTTAGAGTCAAATACTTCAGATCAAAAAAGAAAGTTAACAACTTTAACTACTATTACTAAGGAATTAGAGTCTCTAAAGAGTGCTTATAAGGACTTGAAGAATGATAATCTTACAATAAGTAATAAGTTTTCAGCAGCAATGTTAGATACAGATAAAGATGGAGTGATAAACGAACTTGATAAATGTCCATCATCTACTCTAGGTAGCTCTGTTGATAGTATCGGTTGTCCTGAAATTTCAGATGCAGATGGTGATAAAGTCCCTGATGCAAATGACCTATGTGCAAATACCTCAGTTGGTTCAGCAGTAAACAAGTTTGGTTGTGAAGCAGATAAAAGCATCACTCTAGAAGGCGTAAATTTTGCTACAGGCTCTGATCGCTTAACTATAAACTCTTTATCTATTATCAATACTGCTGCAAATGCTCTCAAAGCAAATCCATCCATAGAGGTAGAAGTTGCAGGTCATACTGACGGTTTAGGTATAAAATCAGTCAATCAAACGTTATCTAAACGTCGTGCCAACTCAGTAGCAATTCAACTAATCGAGCAGGGTGTAAATGCGGCTAAAATAAGCACAAGAGGCTATGGTGAGAGTAAACCAATAGCACCTAACAATACTGAAGAAGGACGTTTGAAAAACAGACGTGTTGAATTAAAAATTCGTTAATTATTTATATATTTTAACCTAAAACTATTTTAGGCCCCCAATAGGGGGCTTTTTAGTTTTTAAAAAATAATATTACCAACGACATAAGAGCTGTCTAGCAATGCAACATTACAAAACTAAAAAACGATTCGGACAGCACTTTCTAAGTGATTACTCTGTTATACAAAAACTTATTTATGAAATTAATCCTAATCCTACGGATAAAATTATAGAGATAGGGCCTGGTCTTGGAGCATTAACATTTCCTCTTTTAGAAAAAATTAATTCTCTTGATGTGGTCGAAATAGATCGAGATGTTATTGCTAGGCTGCAACAAAGAAATGATGCCAAATTAACAATTCATGGAGTTGATGCTCTAAAGTTTGATTTTGCATCATTACAAGAAAATTCAACCAAGCTAAGGATAGTAGGTAATCTACCTTATAATATCTCAACGCCTTTAATATTCCATCTACTTGATTATAAGGATAAAATAAGTGACATGCATTTCATGTTGCAGAATGAAGTAGTTAATCGCATAACAGCAGAACCCAATAACAAGTCGTATGGTCGTTTATCGGTGATGGTTCAATATCATTGTAAAACTGAATATTTATTTTTTGTTGGACCAGAGTCTTTCGATCCTCCTCCAAAAGTAGATTCAGCTATTTTAAGGCTTTCTCCATGGCAAGACCAACCTTACAAAGCTGAGAATGAAACGCACTTATCAGAGTTAGTAGCTCAGGCTTTTTCTATGCGTCGTAAAACCTTACGCAATAATCTTAAAAAGATAATTAGCGCTGAACAAATTCAAGAATTAGGGATTGACCCTAGTAAACGCGCAGAGAATTTAGAAATTTCTGACTTTGTTAAATTGAGTAATTTTGTAACAACACAGCAAAGTTATCAAGATAGCCAGGATTAAATATGACTAGCTCAAGCTCTGTAATTCCAACCCCCATTCCTCTGAGCTTATATATTCATATTCCTTGGTGCGTAAAAAAATGTCCTTATTGTGACTTTAATTCACATGAGGCCCGTAACAAGATTCCTGAGGATCGTTATCTAGATGCACTAATAAAGGATCTAGAAAATGAATTACCAAACATTTGGGGGAGATCAATTGAATCTGTATTTATCGGCGGTGGTACACCCAGCCTTTTTTCTGCAGAAGGCATAGACAGATTATTAAGAAGTTTACGTGAACGTTTAACAATACGACCCAATATCGAAATAACCATGGAAGCTAACCCAGGTACTTTCGAACAAGAAAAATTTAAAGCGTATCGCCAGGCTGGGATAAATCGTTTATCTGTAGGAATCCAAAGCTATAACGATCAACATTTGAAAACCTTAGGACGAATCCACGGAAGCGAAGAAGCTTTAAAGGCAGCAGATATTGTTCAGAATGCAGGTTTTGATAACTACAATTTAGATTTAATGTTTGGCTTACCACAACAAACTACTGAAGAAGCTTTAAGCGATTTAAAAAAAGCCATTGCCGCAAAACCGAATCATATATCTTGGTATCAACTGACTATAGAAGAAAATACACTGTTTCATTACTCACCTCCACCCATACCCAACGATGAACTTATATGGGATATGCAACAACAAGGACAATTACTGCTTAAACAAGCAGGCTTTGAACAGTATGAAGTGTCTGCTTATGCTCAAAAAAACCAGCAATCAAAACATAATATGAATTACTGGCAGTTTGGTGATTACCTTGGTATTGGCGCGGGAGCACACGGAAAGATAACAGTACCAGATGGTTCAATTACTCGTCACACTAAGTTCAGGCATCCCGAAGAGTATATGAAACAAGCTGAAAATAATAAGGCCAGATCTACAGAAAAGCCTTTGAAAAAGGATGATATCACTTTTGAATTTATGTTGAACATTGCTCGTTTAAAGAACGGTTTTACGTCCGAGCTTTTTGAAGATAGAACATGGATGACTTTTTCTGAGATAGAAGAAAAGCTAGAAACATTGATAAAAGATGGATTAATACTAAAAAAGAACAAACACTACAAACCAAGCGAGAAGGGTTATTTGTTTGTAAACGATATTGTTAATCGTTTTTTATAAAACACTATAAAAGTAGGAGGGGGTGTCTGATTAATGAAAAAAGCCCCCCTACTTTTATACAATCATTAGTCTTATCTTAAGCGACCTAGCGAGACATAAATGCTTTAAAAGCCATTCCTAAGACATCATCAATCATAGAACCATCTTTATCACGGTCAAATAACTGAGTTAAGAATCCTGTTGATTTTTGACGTGCAACTGATCCGCCGCCGCCTAGTAATTTTTTGCCAAGACTTCCCATAACCATTGTGGCCACTATAGGTAACATTTTTTTCAATAAGCTAGCACCTAGACCCGTTTCTTTTGATGCGCGTTTAGCCACATGCCGACTCACGTCTTTATTACCAAAGATATGCCCTAGAATGTCATTACCGTCTTGAATTGTTTCTTCTTTACCGAGCACTGAAGGCTCATCAATATAGCGAGAATGTTTACCTTTTTCTAGAGCATCCATTAGGCTATCAAGACCTTTTACATCTTGTGTGTTTGCACCGAGTCCACGTGATAGCGATTCAGCTAACGATGAAATTGCATCTTTTGCTTGATTTTCATTGACGCCAAAATTATTAGCAAATTCAGAAATTACGTTTGAATTGCTCTTATCAAGCAATAAGTCTGAGATGTTCAATGGGACTCCTTTTTTATAGAATAAAATATTAAGTCCCATACTATAGCATGCAAGTTCATGGGTGAATATTCTCTAAAATAGAGCTTCAATTAAGTAAGAGTGGGTAAAACCCCTGTGAGTTCAGGTTTGCTATTTATAGACTTAGATGTTTTTTCTTCAGCATTCGAATCAAAACTCAACATCCATTCGAGGTTGTTTTTAGAGCTAGCATTTTCCAAAGCATTTTCACGACTAATTCTGCCATCTTTAAACAATTCTGCTAATGATTGGTCGAAGGTATGCATACCATCCACGCTGCCTTTTTCGATAATCTCTTTCAATTCTTGCATTCTACCTTTTCGAATAACTTCAGCAGAAAATGGCGTATTTACTAATACCTCAGTCGCTAAGGCATATCGCCCATCAACACTCGGGATTAGTCGCTGAGCAATGATTGCATTTAAATTCAACGAGAGATCCATCAACACTCGGTCTTTTTGGTCAGATGGTAACAAATAGGTAATGCGTTCAAGAGCTTGTACAGAACTTGTTGCATGAAGAGTACTAATAACTAAATGACCTGTATCAGCAAAACCCATTGCTGCTTCAACAGTAGCTGGGCTTCGAATCTCTCCAACCATAATAACATCAGGTGCTTCTCGCATAGCTTCTCGCATAGCGTTTTCATAAGAGTGGGTATCAAAACCTACTTCTCGTTGACCAATGATTGATTTGTCATGACGGTAAGTGAATTCAATAGGGTCTTCAATAGTAAGAATATGACCTGCATCACGTTGATTTCTATATTGAATCAATGATGCCATTGAGGTTGATTTACCTGCTCCTGTTGAACCAACAAAAAGAAATAAACCTTCTTTTTTCATTACAAGATCTTTAAGTACTTCTGGTAAGCCAAGTGCTTCAGGTGCTTTAATATCTGATTTTACATAGCGAATAACCATTGATATTTCGCCACGCTGAAAATAAACATTAACTCTAAATCTACCCAGGTCTCTAATTGAAACACCTTTATTCATCTCTTTCGTACGATGAAATACAGCCCATTCCTTATCCGACATCAGTTCTTTAGCGAAAGCACCGATGACACCAGGCATCAGTTTGTTTTTTGAAATATGCTCCATTTTCCCCATGACTTTTATCGAGGCAAATGCTCCAGTTGTTAGGAATAAATCAGAAGCATCTCGCTTAACCATAAATTCTAGGTAGGGTATTATTTTCATTATTTTCCGCTCTTGAGGAACATTTTCATATTAACTTTGTAAATCATCACTTAAGTAAAATTTTTTAATTACATCTTTGGCGTATAGTCATCAATAGATTCCATTGCCAACTCTTCAGTGCCTTGGAAGAAATCACCTTTTTTCGCTTGACGACTGTTCAACTTCAACTGTAAGCGTAAGTCATTAACCGAATCAGCATTTCGTAAACCTTCTTTTACAGAGATCAGTCCAGCATCTATCAAACGGAAAATCGCTTGGTCAAAAGTACACATGCCTAAATTATTTGATTTTGATATCAATTCTTTTATAGCAGGGATATCACCCTTATAGATTAAGTCAGCCATCATTGGCGTATTTAACATGACTTCAACAGCCGGTAAACGTCCGTTATCTTTAACTTTACGAACCAAGCGCTGTGAAACAACACCTTTGAGATTTAGGGATAAATCCATTAATAGTTGATCACGTCTTTCTTCTGGGAAGAAGTTAACAATACGGTCTATAGCTTGGTTGGTGCTATTGGCATGCAGAGTGGTTAAACATAGATGTCCAGTTTCTGCATAAGCAATCGCGTATTCCATAGTCTCTCTATCACGAACCTCACCCAACAAAATTACATCGGGTGCTTGTCGCAGTGTATTTTTCATTGCGATATCGTAACTTGCTGTATCTACACCTACTTCGCGCTGAGTGACTAAGCAACCATGATGCTCATGTGTAAATTCAATCGGATCCTCGATAGTAACAATGTGACCTGCTGAATTCTTATTCCTAAAATCGATCATCGAAGCTAAACTTGTAGACTTACCAGAACCAGTTGCACCAACCATGATAACTAAACCACGTTTTGTCATCGCGATATCTTTCAAGACTGGAGGTAATACCAATTCTTTAAATGAAGGAATATAATCAGGAATATGTCGTAATACCATCCCCGGCGCTCCACGCTGAGTAAATGTATTTACACGAAAGCGACCTTTGCCGGGTAAGCTTATGGCAAAGTTACACTCCATATGCTCTTCATATTCTTTCATTTGTTTGTCGTTCATAATTGAACGTACGATAAACCCAGCTTGTTCTGCATTGAGCTTCTGATCTGAAAGTGGCTTCATTTGACCGTCAGCTTTAACTGAGGGCGCCGCTAAAGAAGTAATAAACAAATCTGAAGCATTTTTGTCCAGAGTTGCATGTAACAACTGATGTACGTAACTTATTGCACTGTCTTTATCCATTTTTCCACTTCGCTTTTCTAGTTATTTTTATTATTTTAGTTATGTAAACCCTAAGGAAATTAAGCTCTTTCCATTAATGCTTTAGGATTACTAGCCTTCTTCATAGCAACATCACGAGAGATATGACCTAATGTCATGAGCTTTTGTAAACTCTGATCCAAAGTCATCATTCCATCAGCTGCGCCTGTTTGAAGAGCAGATTTCATCTGTGCTATTTTATTTTCTTTAATCATGCTTCTTATTGCATTGGTTCCGATAAGAATCTCATGCGCAGCAACACGCCCACCCTGAACACGTTTTAATAACGTCTGGGAGATAATTGCTTCCAATGAAGATGAAATCATAGAGCGAACCATATCTTTTTCCGCTGCTGGAAATACATCGACAATACGATCAATAGTTTTCGGTGCAGAAGTTGTATGTAGAGTACCGAACACAAGGTGACCTGTTTCTGCAGCAGTGAGTGCTAGACGAATTGTTTCCAAATCACGCATCTCACCAACTAGAATAGTATCTGGATCTTCACGAAGTGATGAACGTAATGCAGCATCAAAACTTTGAGTATCACGATGTACTTCACGTTGATTCACCAAGCTCTTTTTACTATTGTGAACAAACTCTATTGGATCTTCGATGGTTAAAATATGACCATGGTCAGTTTCATTTTTATAGTCAATCATCGCCGCTAATGTAGTTGACTTGCCCGAACCAGTTGGTCCTGTAACAAGTACTAAACCACGTGGTTTATCAGCAATTTTTTTGAATATTGCAGGAGCATCTAGATCCTCCAAAGAAAGTACTTTACTTGGGATAGTACGAAATACCGCAGCAGCACCACGGTTTTGATTAAATGCATTAACACGAAAACGAGCGACACCTGGTATTTCAAACGAAAAGTCAGTTTCCCAATGCTCTTCATAAGATTTGCGTTGTTTATCATTCATGATGTCGTACACCATGCTATGAACTTCTTTATGCTCCATTGCAGGCATATTCACACGACGCATGTCACCATCAACACGAATAATGGGAGGTTCGCCGGCAGAAATATGTAAATCTGAAGCTTTGTTTTTAACCGAAAAGGCAAGTAACTGTGTAATATCCATAAGAAGAGTACTTTTTTATTGTTATTAATATTTCAACCCAGTCATTATTTGACTATTTCAATGTGTCTTTATCAGTGCATTAACATTAAGTGTTAATGTCACGTAAGACATTATTAGAAATTTACACAACTGGCTTATAGAGTTTAAACTTAACATATATGACTAAAATTAGAGACAATCTCCAGATAATCGGTGCAAAAATAAAGCAGCATTTATCTCAATATAAACGCTCTGAGAGCTCTGCATTATTACTTGCTGTTAGTAAACGCCATTCAATAGACAAAATACGTGACGCTTATGAGTTTGGTCAACGGGCTTTTGGTGAAAACTATGTACAAGAGCTATTAGACAAAAATCAGCAACTTAACGATTTAGCGATAGAGTGGCATTTCATCGGTCCACTACAATCCAATAAAGCAAAAAAAATAGCTGAAGTTGCTAATTGGGTGCATGCAGTTGATCGCCTTAAAATTGCGCAGCGCTTGAGTGATAATAGACCCGAAAATATGCCTGCATTGTCAATTTGCCTGCAAGTCAATATAAGTGGGGAACAAAGTAAGTCAGGGATTAGTCCAGATGAACTCACCCTTCTAGCAAAACAGGTTGCACAGTTACCTAAAATAAAGCTTCGTGGACTGATGGTAATTCCTGCTCCGGAAGATGATTTTATAAAACAACGTGAAGTGTTCGCTCAAGTAGCGACACTTAAAGGTCATTTACAAAAACAACTCAATGAGACTGGAATAATTGTAAAATTAGACACTCTATCTATGGGTATGAGTAATGATATTGAAGCGGCAATAGCAGAAGGCGCTACCATTGTGCGAGTTGGCACAGCAATATTTGGACAACGTGAAAATTAGATTATATAGAATTTCAACGCTTAAAATTTAAAGATACATTTGGAGTAGTAGTAACAATGAGCAAAACAATTACCTTTATTGGCGCAGGTAACATGGCTAGAAGCTTAGTCTCTGGTCTTACAAAAGAAGAAATGCAATACAATATTAGATTATCAGACCCTAATTCAGAGCAATTACAAGGGATTCAAAAACATTGGCCAACTGTTGAAACTTTTACTGATAATATTGAAGCTATAAAAGGCGCGGATGTCGTTATACTTGCAGTGAAACCGCAAATAATGGAACTTGTTTGCGAACCACTGCAAACCATAATTCAAAGCGAAAATCCTTTAATAATCTCCATTGCCGCAGGTATTACTATCGGTAATATAAGTACTTGGCTTGATGATGAAAATGCTTCAATTGTCCGCTGTATGCCCAATACACCTTCTTTAGTCCAATCAGGTATGACGGGGTTATTCGCAAACTCAGCTGTGTCTTCAGAGCAATCAAATCTTGCTGAATCCATTCTGCGTGCTGTCGGTAGTACCTTATGGCTAAGTACAGAAGAGTCATTGAATGCAGTAACAGCAGTTTCAGGTAGTGGGCCAGCTTATTACTTCTTAGTAATGGAGGCAATGCAGAACGCTGCGCAAGAATTGGGATTAAGTGCTGAAGATGCCCGCTTATTGGTCTTACAAACTGCGTTTGGAGCGGCTAAACTAGCTTTAGAAAGTAGTGATGATGCAGGAGTACTTCGCCAGCGAGTAACATCTAAAGGGGGTACGACTGAAGCAGCTTTAAATAAACTAATCGGTGGTGGCCTTCCAGCATTATTTGAGGAAGCTATGGTTGCTGCCACAATTCGATCTAAAGAGTTAAGTCAGCTTTAACTTATTTAAAATATTAGTAATTATTTATAAACATTAAAAAAGACACCCCCCTACTTTTGGGTGTTTTCCTTAAAAACTCAATAACATTGGAGAACAACCGTGCTTGGATTAGCTCTTGGTTTACAAATGGCTTCGCAAATAGCGCTTTTTTTAGTTGAAGCAGTTTTTTCGCTATATATAGGAGCTGTGGTTATAAGACTATTACTTGGTTTTGCACGCGCCAACTTTAACAACCCACTTTCTCAGTTTTTAGTCAAAGTGACTAATCCTGTATTAGTGCCAATGCGAAGATTTATCCCCTCTATTGGTAAGATAGACACCTCTGCAGTGGTTCTTGCTTACGGCTTAACTCTGATCAAAATTACTCTACTTTATTTAATTATTCGGGGTGCAGTTATGTTTCCTGAATCACTGATTATTGCTATTGGCGAAATCATTAAAACCGTTATATGGGTTTATATTATTGCTCTTATTTTACAAGCTGTGATTAGTTGGGTCGGAAGTGCGCAAGGTAACCCAGTATCACCCTTAGTTCACAGTTTAACCAACCCCATTGTTAGACCCATACGTAAAGTTGTACCGTTAATAGGGATGATGGACTTATCTCCGCTCGTTGCTATATTAGGACTTAATGTTTTATTGATTGTTGTGAATAATCTCTTCCCTGGTATTTAAACCTGGAATCTACAATTGTAGAGAAATGCTAAAAAAAAAGCCTACTAAATAAGTAGGCTTTTTTGTTTTTCACAAAGAAAAAATGAAGAACATTAAGAACGCCATTCAATCTCAACCTTACGTCGGCCCCATCGGAATGCTTCCTTCTTATTCATTCCCATATAAATATCTATCTTTTTACGCCAGCGTTTATTCATTTTATCTAGCACTAAATA
>CALISP010000294.1 GCA_938041705.1 uncultured Cocleimonas sp.
CCAAGAAGCCAATAGTGCTGAGATCTGCTCACGTTTGATGTGGGTATCCGTTTGCATTAAAGCTTTGTAAGTTTGTTGATAAAGATTCATTACAGAGATATTACATTTTTTGATTTATTACTGCCCATAAATATCATTAAAAAAGCCTCTCCCCATACTTTTATAATGTTTTTCTATTTGGATGATACCAACAAAGGAATTTCTACTAGCCAATCTAGTTATATTCTATTAATAATTATCAATAACTTCATTGCGGTATCTTCATTGTTTCAGCTGCTTGTGCTAACTTCTGTTAATGACTAGCTTGAATCAAAAAATTATTAGAACTCGTGTAAAAATATGCGGTATTACATCAGTTGAAGCTGCACACGATGTTTGCTCTGCCGGCGCTGATTCTATAGGTTTAGTATTTTATGAAAAAAGCCCACGTAATGTCTCTATTGATCAAGCAAAATTGATTTGTGATTCATTACCACCTTTTGTGACTTGCGTTGGATTATTTCTAAACCCAAGTGAAGATTTCGTCAATACTGTATTGCAAGATGTGAAATTAGATTTACTCCAATTTCATGGGATTGAATCAGCAGATTTTTGTAATTCATTTCCACGTCCTTATATTAAAGCTATCGGTATGGAAGGAATTTCATCTGAAGATGAATTTGCAGAAATAACCAAACAATATACAAATGCCAAAGGCTTCCTAGTGGATAGTCATGCCACCGGGAAAGCAGGTGGAACTGGCAAGACATTTGATTGGAAAAATGTACCACAAACGCAAGAAAAACCTATTATACTTGCTGGCGGATTAAATCCTGAGAATGTAGCTGATGCACTACAACAATTGAATCTATACGGAGTTGATTTAAGTAGTGGTGTTGAGAGCCAGCCCGGAATAAAAGATCCTGAAAAAGTTAAAAAATTGATGAATGAGGTATACCGTGTCCAATGTAGCAAACACTAGCAATAGTGAAATTAAAAATGACATAACTGATCATGACTTAAGTGGTATAGATTTAAGTAAAATTGATTGGTCAAAGTTACCCGATGAAAATGGCCATTTTGGTATTTATGGTGGTCGTTTTGCATCTGAGACATTAATTGAGGCGATTCAAGAGCTTGATGATGCTTACAAGACATTGCAAAATGATCCTACCTTTCAAGAAGCGATAGATAATGATCTGCGCTATTATGTAGGCAGACCTAGTCCACTTTACCATGCAGAACGCTGGTCAAAGCAATTGGGTGGAGCTCAAATTTATTTAAAACGTGAAGATTTAAATCATACCGGCGCGCATAAAATAAATAACACTATTGGCCAAGCGCTGTTAGCAAAGCACATGGGTAAACCAAGAATCATTGCTGAAACTGGCGCAGGACAACATGGTGTTGCTAGCGCGACTATTGCAGCACGCTTAGGCCTTGAATGTGTGGTTTACATGGGCGAGAAAGACGTTGAGCGTCAAAAGCAAAATGTATATAGAATGAAGCTATTAGGTGCTGAAGTTCGCCCTGTTTCTTCAGGTTCTAAAACACTTAAAGATGCTCTTAATGAAGCAATGCGTGACTGGGTAACCAATGTCGATAACACTTTTTACTGCATCGGAACAGTTGCTGGACCTCACCCTTATCCAATGATGGTACGTAACTTCCAATCGATTATTGGACGAGAAGCTAAAGAGCAATGCTTAAAACAAACCGGCCGCCTTCCTGATGCTTTAGTTGCTTGTGTTGGTGGTGGATCGAATGCAATTGGTTTATTCCATGAATTTCTTCCAGACTTAGATGTAAAGATCTACAGTGTTGAACCTGGTGGAATGGGAATAGAAACCGGTGAACATGCAGCAACATTAAGCACTGCAAAACCAGGTGTATTACATGGTAATCGCATGTATTTAATGGCTGATGATAATGGTCAGGTTATTGAACCCTATTCGATATCAGCTGGATTAGATTATCCGGGTGTTGGTCCAGAACATTGTCTATTAATAGACATGGGACGTGCTAAAGCTGTGTCTGTTACAGATGCTGAATCACTTGCTGGCTTCCATGACCTGTGTCGAATTGAAGGTATTATTCCTGCCTTAGAAACTGCACATGCACTTGCTTATGTTAAGAAGCTTGCTCCCACAATGGACAAAGACCAAACCATTATTGTTAACTTATCAGGTCGCGGAGACAAAGATCTAAATACCGTAGCTGCTTTAGAAGGTATCATAATATGAGCACTAGACTTAAAGACTGCTTTGCAAAATTAGAAGAAAATGGCAAAAAGGCCTTAATTCCATTTGTTACTGCGGGAGATTCCAATAAATCAATCACTGTTCCCCTAATGCATCGCATGGTGGAATCAGGTGCTGATATTATCGAATTAGGTATTCCTTTCTCAGATCCAATGGCAGATGGCCCAACGATTCAACTGGCTTGTGAGCGTGCTTTAGTTCACCACACAAGCGTAGCTGATGTGATTGAAATGGTTAGGGAGTTTCGTCAAAAAAACACTGAAACACCTATTGTTTTCATGGGCTATTTAAATCCTATTGAAGCATTTGGTTATGAAGAATTTGCTAAAGCTGCTGCTGAAGTGGGTGTTGATGGATTGTTAACAGTAGACTTGCCTCCTGAAGAAAGCCATCAGATGGCAGGAATATTATCCAAGTATGAAATTGATCCTATTTTCTTATTATCTCCAACTACTACTCCAGAACGCATTGAACGGATAGTGAGTGCAGGCTCAGGTTATCTTTATTATGTTTCATTAAAAGGTGTCACAGGCTCTAGCATACTCAATGTTGAAGAAGTCTCTGAAAAGGTTGCAGCCATCAAAACCCATACGGAATTACCAGTCGGCGTAGGGTTTGGCATCAAAGATGCTGATAGCGCATCGGCAATTTCCGCTGTCTCAGACGGAGTTATTGTAGGTAGTGCAATTGTGAAAATTATTGAAAATAATGTAGATGATGCTGATACAATACTAGATCAGATAGGGGCATTATTACATTCAATGCGCATCGCGATGGACGCATAAGACATCATCATTATTTGATTATAGAGAATACATGAAAGAGCAAGGAAAAGGCATTTTCGATATGAGTTGGTTTGAAAAATTAATCCCGTCTCGCATTCGCACGGATGCTACAACAGAAAAAAAGAAAAAATTCCCTGAAGGATTGTGGCATAAATGTCCTTCCTGTAATGCAGTTTTGTATCGCGCTGACCTAGAAAGAAACCTAGAAGTTTGTCCTAAGTGTAATAATCACGAAAGAGTGGGTGGACGCAAGCGTCTAGATTTGTTTTTAGATAAAGAAAATCGTGTTGAAATAGGTGAAAATATTAGCCCTATTGATATTCTTAAATTTAAAGACAGTAAAAAATATAAAGATAGACTGGCAGATGCGCAGAAGGCCACCAATGAAAAAGATTCTTTCATTGTTATGAAAGGCAAAATTCATGGCGTCGATGTAGTTGCAGGTTCCTTCGACTTCCGTTTCATGGGTGGCTCCATGGGATCGGTAATGGGCGAACGATTTGTACAAGGTGCTAATGAAGCATTACGTAATAAAATACCCTATATCGTATTTTCTGCAAGTGGCGGAGCCCGCATGCAAGAAGCATTATTTTCATTAATGCAAATGGCAAAAACAAGCGCAGCTTTAACCAAATTAGCTGAAGCAGACATTCCATATATTTCTGTACTAACTGACCCTACTATGGGTGGTGTATCAGCAAGTTTTGCAATGCTTGGTGATGTTATTATTGCTGAACCAAAAGCCTTAATTGGTTTTGCTGGTCCTCGTGTTATTGAACAAACTGTTGGTGAGACACTACCTGAAGGTTTTCAACGTAGTGAGTTTTTAATTGAAAAAGGGGCCATTGATAGAATCATACCTCGTCAGTTATTACGCCAAGAAATCATTGATATTCTTTGTATGATGACTCACAAACCCAGACCAGCGAATATGAAAGAAATTGATTCAATTGAAAAGCCTGAAGTTACGCAAGCACCAGATGAAGAGCTACCTCCAGAAAACAAAGAAGCTTGATTTTTTATTACTGATCAGTTTTTCTTAACAGTTAGTTAATTATTAACTAACTGAACTTGATTTATATTTAATCAAAGACACACCCCCCTACTTTTGATGTGTTTTTGGTATTAATACTAAATCTTCTTAATATAACGAAAGTGTTATTTACATGAAGAAAACTCTAGATGATTGGCTACTCTGGCAAGAATCATTACACCTTTCTGAAATAGACTTAGGCCTTGAACGAATAGGTAAAGTTGCCAAAAAACTCGATTTACTCTCTCCTAACTTTCCAATTATTACTGTGGCAGGTACTAATGGAAAAGGCTCGACGGTGGCTTTCTTAGATTCTATCTTACGAGCAGAAGGCTATAAAACAGGTGCCTACACTTCACCTCATTTAATAAAATACAATGAACGTATAGTATTGAATGGTAAGCAAGTCGATGATGAAAGCATCATTCAAGCATTTAAAGCGATTGACGATGCTAGATGTGCAATCACTGATGATAACGGTGACACGATCAGTCTAACCTATTTTGAGTTTTCTACCTTAGCTGCAATGTTTATTTATCAACAACAGAATGTTGATGTAGCAGTTCTAGAAGTTG
>CALISP010000295.1 GCA_938041705.1 uncultured Cocleimonas sp.
CATTAATCATTTCACGAGACATATGCGCAAATATCTCATTTGATTCTGTTGGATAAGCAAGTTCAACTCCAGAGATATTTGATAGACCATGGCTCAAACGGGCCGCCATAAAATTCGCGTGACGTGCATTACGCAACCAAACACCCTCACTAATATAAGCTTCGAGCTGTGCAGATATAAATCGCATTTTAGATAATAGCTGTCCAGCCCGTTTATGCAAAAACGGAAATGATTGGACTAACTCAGGTTTAAAAAAAACTACAGCTTCAGCGGCTAAACAACCGTTTTTAGTTCCTCCAAAAGATAGAACATCGATACCAGCTTTCCATGTCATTTCAGCAGGACTAACATCCAAAGCGACTAATCCATTAGCAAACCTTGCTCCATCCATATGTACATTAAGACCATACTCATGAGCAAGTTTAGCCAGGGATGATATTTCATTTATTTGATATAAAGCACCTACCTCACAAGACTGAGTAATACTTAGAGTTGCTGGTTGTGCTGAATGAACATTACCTTTGCCGCGGATCATATGTTCCAAATTACTCGGGGTGATTTTGCCATTTTCAGTAGCAATAGGAATTAACTTAGCACCACCTGTAAAAAACTCAGGAGCACCACATTCATCTGTATTAATATGAGACATTTCGTGACAATAAATTTTTCCATAGGATGGAGTCAGTGCAGATAAAGCCAAAGCATTAGCAGCCGTTCCACTTACTACAGGAAATACAATCACCTCTTTTTCAAAAACCTCGCTGAGTTTCTCTTGTAATCTTTTTGAATGATCATCATCCCCATATGAAGTTGCAATACCAGAGTTAGCAGCAATAACGGCATCCATAACTTCAGGACAAGCAGTGGAAGTGTTATCTGAAGCAAAATTATTTTTCACAATATTTATCGTCATTTTTATTCATTCCAATCTAAAGATTCAGTATTTAAAAAGAGTTTCTAATAAGTTTACTGTCGAAGCCAGTTGTTTTTCATTGATGAAACTTATGTGATTACAGAGTAACGCTTAAACAGTGATGAAGCCTATTAAACGTTTGACCTATAAGCTATTTAATTTGGCTCTATCACAACTCAATTTAAAGCTATAATCTGCACACATTTATTTATAAAAATTGCATGCTTACGGAGAATTCAATAATGGCTAAACCAACTGTTTTAATAACCTCATCCACAGGCCGCATTGGCAAAGAGCTGGTGGCGCGTCTTTCACAAGAAGATAAGTTCACCGTTCGCGCCTGCTATTTTAGTGACTCAAAAGCAGATGATCTCAAAGCATTAGGTGCTGACGAAGTAGTGAAGTTTGACTTAAACGATAGTGATACTTGGGAAGCAGCATTAGAAGGTGTTAGCGCGGTATATTCTGCATCGCTAGATCCGATGCTAGAAGGACACCTTGCTTTTTCTAAAGAGCTAGGTAAACGCAAAGACCAGATTAAACACGTCGTACGAGTAAGCTGTATGGGGGCAGACACCAATACTGCTTCTTATGATGCGACTAAACACGCTTC
The DNA here is from genome assembly GCA_938041705.1 of uncultured Cocleimonas sp. Lineage (GTDB taxonomy): Bacteria > Pseudomonadota > Gammaproteobacteria > Thiotrichales > Thiotrichaceae > Cocleimonas. The sequence continues at coordinate 1,527 of CALISP010000295.1, forward strand.
GCGCAAAGGAGCATCGATTCCATTAATGTTACAACATTACTGGTGGGGTGAAAAATCACTGATTGATGAGGGGTTAAACGTTACGGTTTTGCGCAATAACTTCTTCATGAATCACTTACTAAAAACAGATTGTGAAAACATAGATGCAGAAGGATGGTTTAGTAATCCTTTAGGTTCAGCGCGAAATTCATTGGTTGCAACACGTGATATCGCAGAAGCTGCTGCAGTGGTCTTAACTGAAGGTCCAGAAAAACACGCTGATAAATTTTATGACATTACGGGCCCAGAACCACAAACGATGGAAGAAATAGCCGCTGATTTAGGCAAAGCGATGAATAAGGATATCGAATACAGAGCTCAAAATATGGTCGATTTCGAAAACGACTTCGGTAGTACACGTGCGGAGTTTTTCGAGTACTTATCTAACGGTTTTTATTGTCGTTGTAGTCCAGATTTTTATAATCTTACAGGCCATAAACCAACTTCCTATTATGATTATCTGACGACACAAGGAGCATCAGGAGAAACAGGATTAGAAGAATTGTGGCAAGGAAACCTTTGGAAAAAAGGTGAAGATGCGATGAAAGCTGCTGCTGATTTAAAAAAATAAATAGATTTATAATTCTGATATTTAAAAATAGTATATAAAGTAGGGGTGTGCCTTTTTAAAGACACACCCCTACTTTTTTATATTTTATAAAATCTTTATTCCTTGTTGCTGTTTCTCAATTTCTGGCAGAACATCCATACTTGGCCATAACCCTGTTGTTAAAGATTGATGATAGCCTTGCGTTAAATTGTTTTTAAGCATTTTTTGAACAGTCGATTCAATATCGTATTCTAATCGATGATGTTTAAACGTTAATTCATTCGCTACAATTTCTAGAACAGAAAACCAAACATTCTGTGTGCCGTCGTTGGCGGGCATACCAAGCGCGCCAGAATTATGCCATTGCTTATCGCCTATCTGTTTAGTAAACGGCAAACCAGAATGTCCTGATATTACTATATCGGTCTCTGCATTATGATTAGTATCAAGCAGTGAAAATTCATCTAAAAAATCACTATCTTCCTGAGAAGCAAACATAAATCGACTGACATCAGATGCTGCGCCATGAACCACTCGAATTGATTTATCTGAGATGGTTAATTTTAAATGTTCGGGTAATTCACTAAACCAATTTCTTTGATCTTGAGATACTGCGTTATCCGCAAATGGATACCAGCCACGAGACAAGGTATCGCAGACTGTCCCTTCTTCAAAACCGCACCCACAATCATCCGCCTGTTTAGCAAGTGACTGTTCTACATTGCCTTGAATGCAATGCACGCCCCAATCTCGGATTAATTCAACTGTCTCATAGGGGTTGCCACAATAAGCAACTATATCGCCTGTACAAACGCACTGCTCAGGCTTGAAGTTGTTTTCTTTAGCCCATTTCTGAAGTGCTTTGGTCGCTTCAAAGTTAGAATAGCAACCGCCAAAAATCAACAATGGTGTATTGATTTCGCCTAAATTAAATGTGTTTGTGTTATTCATGCTTATTCAAATATTAAGTTAATTCGTAAAGCTTTACTTACTAACTTTGAGATCTGATTTCCCTTTTAATCCTAGAGCAAATGAGATAAAACCAACCAACGCAATTACAATACAAATAATCAGTAGTTTTGAATATTTATGTTCATAGCCAAAAACATCAAACATCCATGTGGTGTAATTTGAGCTTTCGGTAACATAGGTTATACCGCCAAAAACGGTGACCGCAAAAGTCAGTACTACTGGCCATAAAGCTACATCACGATTGCCCCAGATGCAAAATACAATAATTGGCAGTAAGAACATCGACAAAGTGCCACTCACAGCTACAGCAGCGTATAGATCTTTACTGTCCCATAATAAGAACAAACCGCCCACAATTAAAAACGCAACCATTACAATACGACCAGACATCACTGTCTCTGGTAATACCTTCATGTCTTTAACGACTAGTTTTGACGCGCTAGAGAAAGTTGAATCTAACGTTGATAAAGCAGAGATAATTAATGCGACGCTAAACACACCCATAATCGGCGCACCAAATAAACGTGTAAGCGCATCAATCATGCCTTCAGCTTCAATTTTGTTTAAACCAGCAAATACACCTAAAAGTGCAAACATCAAAATACATGCAATTGAAATCCATGCTGCATGTAAAAATGATTTTTTAGTTGTTTCTTGATCTGCTAGAAAGCCACGATCCATCATTACCGGGTCATGCAATGGATAACTCCAAACTTGTAATCCTGCAACTAACAAAAGCACCCATCCTGGAGACTTAATATCTGGAGATGAGCTCATAATCGCATTCATATCAAAAGCAGAATTGAACAACATTGCGATAAATAGTATTGCTACAAGCACGATAACTAATACCGATTGCAAAACATCCGTTCTTAAAGAAGCGCGTAAGCCACCCATAGACGAATATCCTACCGTGATTACACCTATAGCAAGCATCGCAGTAAAGTATTCAAAACTGCCTTTTAAACCAAAAATTTCGCCAACCACAATTAAATTAGCGAACACTTCACTAAGTAATCTTAAAATTACTACAAAGTTATACATTCCTGCGCCCGTGGCACCAAATTTGGCACTCATAAAGCCTTGTACGTTGTCATAACCATGCTTAAAACGAAGATGGTTAATTATTGCGCCACCCGTAATAAAGCTAAAATAGTAAGCGGCATAAGCTAAAGCTCCTGCAATACCATAGTAAAAACCTAGAATAGCTGCTGTCATTAATGAACGTGCAAAAATCCATGTCGTTACTTGAGATAACACTAATGTCCAGAGTGAAGGGGCGCTACCAGTCTCTGAATAGCCTCTATAGAAGCCCTCAATAGTTCTAATTCGTGGAGAAATAGCGATACTCGCCAATAGCACAAGGACGGTTACACCAATTAAATAAGGAGTCATTAAAGGAAATTCTCTATGGGATGAATAGCAACAAACGGTATACGTTTAATTGTGATATTTGGATCAATCTAAATTAACACCCTTTTATGAACTAAGCAGTAAAAAATTTAAACCTCTAATTTAAGAATTACAATTCACTGTGTACAAGCTTGAAGCGAATAATAAGTGTGAAAAGTAGGGAGGTGTCTTTTAAATTAACAAAATAGTTGCAAAAGAGTACCTTTTGGTACTATATTTAAAAGAGATACCAAAAGGTACTACATCTAAGCAAAAGTAAATTAACTATGAATCTAAATATACAACACTCTTTTAAAGCACTTGCAGATCCAACACGTCGCCAAATACTTGTTCACCTTAGTCAACAAGAAATGACGATTGCAGAAATTACAGATCAGTTTGATATGACACGTGCAGCTATTAAAAAGCATCTGAATATTTTAGAAAGTGGCAGTTTAATCTCTGTCAAAACGAACGGTCGAGAGCGTATCAATTCACTTGAAACAGAAGGTCTTAGAACCATTACTGATTGGCTAAGTTACTTTGATCAATTCTGGGATAAGAAGCTCAGTCTTTTGCAAACTGCGATTACGAACAATGAAAACGATATTAATAAAGAGAGTTAATAAAATAACAGGAAACTTATATGCCACATTCAACAATTACAAAGTCTGCATTTTTTGCAGCAACTCCCGAAACACTTTGGGCTTATTTAACTGAAGCTGATAAATTGGGTGAATGGTATCACCCTGCAAGACAAGACTTGGAAGCGAATAAAGATTACGAACTTTATAATTCTGATAATGATGAAAAATGGATTTGGGGATCAGTTATAGAATGGAACCCACCAAAAAAATTAGTCTATACTTTTATTATTCCTCCTCTAGAAACCATCTCATCAACAGTGACTTGGGTTTTAGAAGAAGCACATGGCGGTACAAAGTTAACGTTAACTCATGAAGGCATCGAGAAACTAGACGACTCAGCTTTAGGTTTATTAATGGCCTTAGATGATGGTTGGGACGAACATATTGGAAATTTGAGAAAAGCCTTTAGGGACTAAATACATAAAAGTCAGGGGGTGTCTTTATAAAAAACACCCTCTGACTTTTTAACAGTCCTAACTATTTAAAGACTAAATACGTTCAAACACAGTTGCAATACCCTGACCATGACCAATACACATGGTTGCTAAGCCGAAGGTTGCATCTTTCTCTTCCATAATATTCATCAAAGTCGTTGTGATACGAGAGCCAGAACAACCTAATGGGTGGCCTAATGCTATTGCACCACCGTTTAGGTTAACTTTTTCTTCCATCACATCCATGATGCCTAAGTCTTTCAGCACAGGTAAGGACTGTGCTGCAAAAGCTTCGTTGAGTTCAAAAACATCAATGTCTTCAACGCTTAGCCCAGCTTTTGCTAGTGCTTTTTGAGATGCTGGTACCGGGCCATAACCCATGATTGCCGGATCAACACCCGCTAAACCTAGAGAAACAATCTTAGCAATTGGAGTAATTCCAGCCGCTTGAGCTGCTTCATATGACATGATCGCCATCGCAGATGCACCATCAGAAAGAGCCGATGAAGTACCAGCCGTAACTGTTCCACCTTTAGGGTTAAATACTGGACGTAAACCAGCGAGTGTTTCAACTGTGGTTTCTGGGCGAATCACTTCATCTTCAGCACACATCATCGGTATGCCATCAGCATCATGACCTGGCGTCGGGATTATTTCGTTTTTGAATTTACCCGCAATCGATGCTGCATGAGCACGTTGATGTGATCTTGCACCAAATGCATCTTGTGCTTCACGTGTAATGCCATGTTGTACTGCTAACATTTCTGCCGTTAATCCCATCATGTTAGAAGCCATTGCTGCATGCTTCGCAAATTCTGGATTCAAATCAACACCGTGAGTCATCGGGATATGCCCCATATGCTCAACACCGCCGATTAAGTAAAAATCACCATTGCCTGATTGAATACCTTGTGCAGCAGTGTGGATTGCTTGCATTGAAGAGCCACATAAACGGTTCACTGTTTGTGCAGGTACTTCATGTGGTAAACGTGTAAGTAAAGACATGATGCGTGCAATATTAAAGCCTTGTTCTAGAGTCTGATAAGTACAACCCCAAATAACATCATCAACTTTTGCAGGATCAAGTGCTTCGTTACGATCAAAAAGTGCCTCGACCAAATGCGCTGATAAAGTTTCAGCACGAGTTACACGGTACATACCGTTTTTAGATTTACCCATGGGTGTACGCACGCAATCTACAATTACTGCATCTCTTGGGTTTAATTTACCTAGTGTTGACGAACTCATGCTTCACCTCCAAAAAACTTACCATCATTTGCGGCCATATCTGCCAACATCTTTGGCACCTCGTAAGCTCCGCCTAGTTCACTATATTTCTCTGCCATTTGTACAAACGCTTTTGTACCAATAGAATCTATATAGCGTAATGCTCCACCTCTAAACGGCGGGAAGCCAATGCCCCAAATCAAGCTCATATCAGCTGATTCTGGCGAGTCGACAATATTATCTTCTAGACAACGAACCACTTCTAAGCAAAGTGATAGCATCATGCGCTCAAGAATTTCTTCATCACTAAAGT
>CALISP010000296.1 GCA_938041705.1 uncultured Cocleimonas sp.
ATTAGCAACTTCTACATTTGCATGAGTTACACGTTGAATGAGCCCTATCATGCCTTGAGAAGTTTAAGCATGTCGTTACTAGCCTTTATTAGTGCCGAGCTAATTCCTTGCTCACCGGCAGAGTGCCCTGCATTTTGAATCACAAACAGTTCTGATTGAGGCCATGCTTTGTGCAAATCAAACGCTTGTTTGATCGTGCAAATCATATCGTATCTGCCGTGTATGATGAATCCGGGTATGTTTTGAATACGATCCATATTATTAAGTAATTGGTCCGGTTCAAAAAAGCCATTATTAATAAAATAATGTGCTTCGATTCTAGCTACACTTAGCGCAGTCTTAGGATCCCCAAAATGATCCAATAAACTATTTTTGGGTTGTAATGACGCTGTTCTAGCTTCCCAAAGTGACCAGGCTTTTGCAGCCCCCATTCGGGCTATCTCGTTTTCACCAGTGAGTCTTTTATGATATGCCAAGACAAGGTCATCTTGTTCTTCTGGTGGAATTGGTTGCAAAAAATCTTCCCAGTAGTCTGGGTAAATTTGGCTAGCACCTTCCTGATAAAACCAATGAACTTCTTTGGGTGTTGATAAAAAGATGCCACGTACTATTAGCCCCGAAACGACATTAGGGTGAGCTTGAGCATAAGCTAGGGCTAGTGTAGAACCCCAGGAACCTCCAGCTACAACCCATTTAGTGACTTCAAGATGAACTCGGATCATTTCGATATCAGCAATTAAATGATCAGTTGTATTATTAATTAGGGACGCGTGAGGTTTAGAGCGCCCGCATCCGCGTTGGTCAAACAAGATAATACGATATTTTTCTGGGTCAAATAACTGTCGATGATAAGCTTCGCAGCCTGCACCTGGCCCACCGTGCAAAAAAACCACTGGTTGGCCTTCAGGATTGCCGCATTCTTCTACATAGATTTCATGCTTTTCATTAGCATCATTTCCAGTTTCTGTATCAACATTTAAATAAAATGAATGGTTTTTCTTAATGGGAGGGAAGAGGTCACTCATATTTCAATTCAGCCGCTATCAAATTAATATCGAACTGCATCATACCGCTCTAATGATGGATGGTAAAATAATCCTAGATTACTATTTAATTGTAATAAAGTAATGTTAACCGCAGGAAATGAAATATTGAACAATAGAATGAAAGAATTTTTCTTGATCGACAGGGTTCACATGAGAATATTTTTAATATAAAAAGGTTTATAAAGTAGGGGGGATATCTTTATAAAGTTTGTAAACGATTATCTATCCTAGAGTAAAAAATTATCAGTCATGCCAAAGTCAAATGACTAAGACATGACTAATTATTTTAACTTAATTACAGAGCTGCCATCGTCAACGTTGAGATTATTTTCTCTTTGTTTTGTTGCTTTGCCTGAGTAAATTTTTCTGCAAAAAGAGTCATGTAATACTTATCTTTCTTTTCTAATGGATAATCTAATACTGTGATTTCGCCTTTAGGAGAGACATACTTCTTTTCGATAATAGTCAATTCAGATTGATCAGTGCCAATATCTTTTCGAGATACTGGTTTTCCAGTTTCTACATAACCAAGACCAATTAACGCTTTATTAATGTCTTCAAAGCTAAATAATTCAGATTTATCTTCATTTTGAATCATTACATCCGTTGTACAACCATCTTCTTCAGGTGATACAGCATAACTTACGCCATGTTTATGAACTTCATAAACACCTTTAAAATCTTTAGCCAAGGAAAGTTCGGGGGAAACTTCGAGGGTTTTGGTTAGTGTCTCTTGATCATTATATTTCTTTTCACAATACTGGTTGTGCAAAGATAGGAAAGTATTCAAGTGAGGTTTTTCAGTACTTGCAGATGCGGTATTATCACAACCACTCAATACGATGGTGGTTATAATGGCGGCACTGCATAAAACCATTAATGGAACTACTTTATTCATGGGGTTTGCCTTTAATAATTATTGTTATTATTGTTGTTTTGCAAAGTAAATATAGCGAAATTGAAATATTTAAACAACAATTCTCAGACTAATGGATATGCAAACAATTAATATAAATAATCGGTTAAGCTACTGTTAATGATAGAAAAAACGACATCTGTAGCAATGCTACCAATTACAGTGAGTACTAACGCATGGTTAATAGACTCTAGTATCTATGTATTTAAGTCTTGGTACACTTATCCTGACTGTGAAGATATAGATGGAAACTCTATAAATGCGGTAAGAGGGTTTATAGAGTTTGTTTTTCAGTTGTTGAAAACTGAAAATCCTGAATTGATCGCTTTTGCTTTTGATGAAAGCTTAGCAACATCACATCGTCGCGATATTTATCCTGAATATAAAGCTAATCGATCTCCAGCACCTGAATCATTGCGTTATCAATTTCGCCTGTGTCGCGAATTTGTCCAAGCTTTAGGGATACATCAAGCTGCAAGTCTTACCTATGAAGCTGATGATTTAATTGGTACATGGGCTAAGTACCTATACCAACAATCAATCCCAGTTAATCTGATTACTGCGGATAAAGATTTAGCACAATTAGTCAAAGATGGAGATCATTGGTGGGAGTATCTCCGAGGAGAAAAACTTGATACTAAAAAGATCACTAAACGTTTTGGTGCAAAACCTAGTCAAATTGCAGAACAATTAGCAATTGCAGGGGATAAGTCTGACAACATTCCAGGGGTACCGGGAATTGGTATGTCTACAGCGGGTAAGTTGTTAAAGAAATTTGAAAACTTAGATCAACTATTTTCTAGAGTAGATGAAATAGCTTCGATGCAAATTCGTGGTGCATTTCGTGTCGGTCAATTGATCATGGAGCACAAAGAAAATATTCTATTATCAAAAAAACTGACTGAGATAGTTTGTGATATTGAAGCTGTGGATATAGGGGACTTTAATATAAAAAAGGCCGACCCTGTAATCTTAGAATT
>CALISP010000297.1 GCA_938041705.1 uncultured Cocleimonas sp.
CTCACCTGAAGCTATGAAGCGCGAGATATGGCGAAACTATGATGTTGCTGATAGAGAGGATTTAGTAGCCCAGTTATTAGATAGAGGCATTTACGATCAAGGGCAACGTGTATCAAAACAACCAGGACGTTGTTGTGCAAACGGATGCGAAGCTCCAGAAAAAATCTAAAAGGACACCCCCTACTTTTAATATATATCTTTATATTTATGCATTAAAAAGGACGCTAATGCGTCCTTTTTAATTACTAATTTTCTATTTAGATTCAGTATTAATCAGTCGTATTATCTAAATCAAAAGGATCTGCCTTTGGATCAGTTGCAACGCGATTTGTTGTCGTTGTTACGCTAGAAGCAGCTATCTTCTTATCCAACTTACGGTGTAAGAACCAATCAACACTAAAGAATCGTCCAGCACCCATAAAGAATAAAGTGAGTAACATTAAGAAATAAACCAATGCTTTGCTAAAAGAAGATCCGCTCATGTCAGTGTAACCGTGAGTCGTCAATAAGCTCTTCATTGCTGAAATAACACTTTCACCATTAAGCGCAACAAATGCAGTTAGAAGAATCAACGCTAACAAAGGTAGTGAAACCCAACGCACCGCAAAACCAACTAACAATAAGAAAGCTCCAACGACTTCTAATAAACCTATTGACCAGCCAATTGTTGATGCAAGTTCTTCTGGAACAAATGGAACTTGTGCTAGACCAGCAACGGTAGCTTCAAAAACCGGATTATCAAAGTTAAACCAAGTGAATGGATTAAACCAAATAAAATCAGCAGAGCTAAATAAACCTAACTTTGCACTTCCTGAGACCCATAATAATGGCGCAAGAAATAAACGAAGTAGTAATGGTGGTAAGAAATCTAGACCTCTGAGCCAACCGAAACTAAAAAATCCTAATAAAAACTTTGTCATGAAGACACTCTCCTGGTGGGGGTTTAAGTTGTCTATTTGACGTCTTTAAGAGGAGTTTTGCAAGTTGAATTTATTTTTCTAAACAAAATGGTTTATATTAATTAAATATAAACCATTGATATTTAGTATAAATTTATTTCCAGAATGGCTTACTGTATTCTACTCTTGCTTGTTCTGCTGTGTAGCCAATGTCGGATAGCATTCTCTCATCTAACTTAGCTAAGTTTTTTCTTTGGCGTGAATTAGCGATCCAGATTTTCACTTGTTTAAAAAGACCCATATTTGATGCTTGAGTTTTTGGAAACGCTATAGACTTATCATTAATAGACAGGTTCTGTGAAAAGCTATTACTGTTGTTTTTAAAATTGCTTTGTTCTATACAAATTGACATAACATGCTCGTATTAAAGTAATGTTGTTAAATTGTTGTAATAAAAACTGAAGGCCTTGTGCTTTACTTGTTAAGAGATGCAGCTTTCAAGACCTCCATAAAGAGATTAAATTATCTTCACCTCTTTTCTGATTTACCCCCTTACAGGCTTATCATGGGTTTATTTAACGCCTATGCTTTAGAACTATCCAATCGTATTATCAAAACCTAGCTATCAGGAATCCCGATTGTCCATTATTTGAAATAATGACATCATAGAAAAATATTCAGATTTGTAAGATTTTTTAAGACATTCAAAAAGTATCCCAATCAATCATAGAAAAGGTATCAATAATGGAACTCTATCAATTAAGAACCTTTGTAACAGTAGCGGATACTGGAAACTTAACCCAAGCTGCTGAACGTTTATTTACGAGTCAACCTGCTGTAAGTGCTCACATTAAGGCACTGGAAGAACAATTAGAGATAAAACTATTCGACAGAACTCCAAAAGGAATGCGATTGACAGATAATGGCTTTGTCTTGAGAGAAAAAGCACAGTTGGTTCTTAATGCCAGTAATGATTTAACTTTAAAAGCGCAAACCTTACAGGGCGTTCTCACAGGACAAGCAAAGATAGGTTTAAACACTGATGCTGAATACTTGATGCTTGCCAAGTGGCATCAACGCTTAATTTCGCAATATACCAATCTAAAAATTCAATTAACTCAGGGCAGTAGTTCTGAATTAGTTAAAAAAGTGAGCTCAGGTCAATTAGATGTATGCTTTTTTTCTGGCGATAGCGAACTTGAGGAAATTGGCTACAAAGAATTATTTACTACAAAGGCTGTTTTAGCTGGTGCGCCTAAATGGGAAGAACAACTCAATAGCGCAGGAAGAAAAGAGCTAAGAGAACTCCCATGGATTTATCCCGAACCATTATGTATTTATCATCGTTTTATCAATCGTGTTTTCGAAGATACTAAGCAGAAGCCTATTTGGGTAACATCCAGTGCTACAGAAGATTCAACCATTGCACTCATAAGATCTGGCGTAGGCATAGCATTTATACGTGATGATGAAGCAGCGACTTTATTAGAAAAAGGTGAAATTGTAGTTTATCCAAATAAGTCTTTTTCATTACCTCTACGTATTGCATATTTGAAATCACGCGAGGAGGATCCAGTTGTCAAAGCCTTATTAAATGTCATTACGAACCTATTTAAAGGTCAATCCTGAAAATATATTAGTAAAGTAGAAGGACAAGTGCTCTCATAAAAACTCTGACTTATTGGTATTTCGCACTACACTAAGTAAAATCAGACAGATAACACTATAGCTATATTCATTTAACAATTTAGGAGTAAACAAGAATGTCTCAAAAAAATATAACCTTTCTAGGCTTAGGTACAATGGGTTATCCCATGGCAGGCTTTCTTGCGAAGAACGCAGAATATAATGTAACAGTATTTAATCGCACCACAGCAAAAGCTGAAAAATGGGCGGAAGAATACTCTGATGGCAATAATGGTAGCTTTGCCGAGACTATCGAGGAAGCTGTAGCAAATGCAGATGTTGTGGTCAGCTGTGCTGGTAATGATAATGATGTGCGCGAAATTTATGCCAAGGTTTTTAGTACGGCAAAAGCAGGGACATTATTAATTGATCATACGACTACCTCAGCTACAGTTGCTCGTGAATTGTATGCACAAGCAAAAGAATTAGGTATGGAATTTTTAGATGCACCAGTTTCAGGCGGACAAGCTGGAGCGGAAGGTGGTGTCTTAACCATTATGGTTGGCGGCGATCAAAGTACCTTCGACCAGTGCTTAGATCTAATGAACTCGTATGCTAAAGCAACAACATTAGTGGGTGAATCAGGTAAGGGCCAAGTCCTAAAAATGGTTAACCAGCTATGTATAGCAGGTCTATTAGAAGGTTTATCAGAAGCATGGCGTTTAGCTAAAGCATCAGATATTGATCCTGACATGATGCTAAATGTTTTACAGCATGGCGCTGCAGGCTCATGGCAGATGGTCAATCGTACCAAAACAGCGATGAATAATGATTTTGACCTAGGCTTTGCTATCGATTGGATGCGTAAAGACCTTGCTATTTGTTTTGATGAAGCTAAAACCTTAGGCATAGATTTACCAACTGCAAAACAAGTTGATGTAAAATACGCTGATCTACAAAAACGAGGTTATTCAAGAGCAGATACTTCTGTTTTATTTAAACAGTTTGATGATGAAAGCAGATGATCAAATATAACGGCAGTTGTCACTGTGGCAACGTTAGTTTTCAGTTTAAGCATGACGAAATAAAATCAGGTTTACGTTGTAACTGTTCGATTTGCGCCCGTAAGGGCGCAATAATGACAGATTTTGTTATTCCACCTGATAAATTGCAGTACCAATTAAAAGAAGAAAATAGTCTTGGCCTATATGAGTTCGATACCAAAGTAGCTCATCATTATTTTTGTAAAAACTGTGGGATATTTCCTTTTCTGCAGACCATGAGAATGCCTGAGCATTATCGAATTAATCTAGGATGTATAGACGGTCTTGAAACAGATGAGCTTGAAGTGAGTGTATTTGATGGCAAAAGTTTGTAAGAAACTGGTAAATGCATCAAACAGACCAAAACAAAATAATGGTTATATTTTACGTTATAAGCAATTTTAAATCATTACTTTTGCGATTTCGTTAATTTGAATTGTAAATAGTACTTATTTCATATAATAATAAGGGATCAATATAAGCTATTCAATCTAGAGGCTATAAAATGGCTGAAACAACGATTCAAGACAAAACAAACTTTTCTGCCTTTTGTGGTTATCATCAAACGTGGGAAGGTAGTTCTCTTGATGAGTTAACTCAAACTGATACAAATACGCCTTGTGGTGAATATCTTCGTCGTTATTGGCATCCCATTCATATCACTAGTGAATTGGCTGACAAACCCAAATTAATCAAAATAATGGGAGAGGAATTAGTCCTCTTCCAAGACAAATCTGGACAATATGGCTTAGTACATAAAAAATGCCCGCATCGCAGGGCGTCATTAGAATATGGACGTTGTGAGGATAAAGGAATTAGCTGTTGTTATCATGGTTGGAAATTTGATATCGATGGCACTATTTTAGAAATTCCTGGAGAGGAAGACACAGAAGCTGGAATTCGTGTTAAACAAAATTTACGTTTAGGCGCCTATCCAGTCAAAGAGCTCAAAGGACTATTGTTTGCTTACCTTGGCCCTGCAGAAGAAACTCCTGAATTTCCATTTTATGACACATTTGACATTCCTGACATGGTAATGACACCCTATGCTGCGCCTTTTGCATGTAATTGGATTCAAGTGTTAGATGCAATCGTAGATCCCGTTCATACAGCTTTTCTACATCAATCACAATTCTCTGAAGGCTTTGGTAAACTAGGATTTATCAAATTCTATAACCTTGAAAAGCAACGTATTCTAGGTACAGCATCTCGTCGAGTCGGAGATAATATCTGGGTACGTGTGAATGAATTAATTTTACCAAATTTCACCCAAGCGGGTGCAGCCTTTGCAGCTGATGGCACAAAAGAAAGATACTTTGGACGAAGTGCCTTCACACGCTGGGTAGTCCCAGTAGATAATGAAAACTGTATTGCTTTTGCATGGGGTAATTTTGGCGAGCGAGGTGACCCGCTCAAATACAACACGCCTGAAGGGATGCAAATGATCGAACAAGGTGAAATTGTAGACCGTAGTTACGCAGAAAAACAAGCAAGTCCTGGGGATGTTGAGGCAGTCGAAGGTATGGGAAGTATCTCTGATCACACCAAAGAGAATCTAGTCCAAGGAGATAAAGGTGTAGC
>CALISP010000298.1 GCA_938041705.1 uncultured Cocleimonas sp.
CGAACAGGTACTGATAGTTTTCAACTCATCGTTAGACGTAGTTTTAGTGATTACATCTGGCAATGGATGGTTGATGCAGGGTCTCGTGCTTAAAATATTATTTCCATAGCTTTAGTATCATTAATTTATATACAACAACGCTAACGTTGCTAAACAAGCGAAGCTATAGGCGCAGTTTTTTATAATCTAAACTGCGCTTGTATTACTTAGTCGTCATTTTTTATTAAGCTATTTAAGCTTATAAAAAGACAACCCCCTACTTTTGGCACTTTTAGTGTCAACACATTAGGGACTAGACATAGGAAGAGAATCATTATGAACAAAAATGCCAAACTCAACATGCCAAGCTACATCAACATCCCTAATGGTGAGAAGCCAACACCAACATTTAGTGCATCAGAAATGCAAAGACGTATTGATTCATTAAGAGTCCTAATGTCGACGCTTAATATCGATACTGTTTTGATGACGTCTTACCATAACATCAACTATTACAGTGACTTCCTATACTGTGCATTCGGACGTAAATACGGCCTAGTGATCACGCATGACAATCAAACCACTGTTACCGCAAACATAGATGGTGGTCAACCTTACCGTCGTACTTTTGGTGATAACCTTGTTTATACCGATTGGCAGAATGACAACTTCTATAAAGCGACTGCAACGCTAATTAAAGGCAAGCAACGCGTTGGTATCGAGTTCGATACAGTGCCGTTAGAACAGCTTGAGAAGCTAAAAGGCGCAATGCCACAATGCGAGTTTGTTGATATTGGCACTGGTGCAATGAAATTGCGCATGATCAAATCTGCAGAAGAAATCGCACATATCACAAAAATGACAGCTATTGCTGACATCGGTGGTGCAGCTTGTGCTGAAGCAATTGGTGTTGGAGTTCCTGAGCACGAAGTAGCATTACACTCAACACAAACCATGGTTCGTGAAATAGCTAAAGTATGGCCTGACGGTGAATTACTAGACACATGGACATGGTTCCAGTCTGGTATGAATACAGACGGCGCTCACAACCCTGTTACCTCAAAGAAAATTGAAAGTGGCGACATTCTTAGTCTTAACTGTTTCCCAATGGTTGCTGGTTACTACGTAGCACTTGAGCGTACTTTATTCTGTGAATCAGTAACTGATGAGCAAATGAGAGTGTGGGAAGTAAACGTAAAAGTACATGACGAAGGTAAAAAGTTAATCGTACCTGGCGCTCGTTGTTGTGACATCGCTTACGAGTTAAACGAAATCTACAAAGAGCACGATCTACTTGAATACCGCACATTCGGTTACGGTCACTCATTCGGCGTTCTATGTCACTATTACGGTCGTGAAGCAGGTCTTGAGCTACGTGAAGAAGTAGAAACAGTACTTGAGAAAGACATGGTAGTTTCAATGGAGCCAATGCTAATGCTTCCTGAAGGAATGCCAGGCGAAGGTGGTTACCGTGAGCATGATATTCTAGTACTAACTGATGATGGCGCTGACAATATTACTCACTTCCCTTACGGACCTGAGCACAATATCATTAGCAACTAAGCTATTAAAAAAACAGCACCCCATAGTTTAAGGGTTGTTTTAAAAAAGGACGCATTAAGCGTCCTTTTTTATTGCTAGTTTAGAATGAAAGTCTAAACACTAAACTTTAGCGTCCGCCAACAGTTCCATCACGTCTTTTATCAGCGCCACCAACCAACATGGTTCGTCTGTGTTTCCCCCAATATTTAAAGAAGTGGCTAAAGTCGCCATAACGTTTGCTACTCTTAACTTTCTCTTTTCTAAGAATTTGAATAATCGATAAACCACTGGTTTGAGCAATCACTCCAACTTGTCGATCAGCCAAATCTGCTTCGGGGTCACTATGGCCAAGCATTTTTAAGCGAGCAGCCAAGTTTTCAGCATCATAGTCTTGAGTAACACCTTCTATTGGGCTTTCAACATCAGTTCGACCGTTACGATTCATATAATGCGGTACATTAATCGCTTCCTGAGGATCAAGTCCAAAATCAATCATATTCATAATCGACTGCGCAGTATAACCAATAATGCGAGATCCGCCGGGAGAGCCTGTTACGTATTCAACTCGACCTTTATCATCAAACACAATCGTAGGTGACATCGAGCTACGTGGGCGTTTATTGCCTTGTACTCGATTAGCTACTGGTAACTCATTTGATACAGGTGTGAAAGCAAAATCTGTTAACTCATTATTGAGTAAGAAACCATTTACCATAACACCATTACCAAACGAAGATTCAATCGTTGTCGTCATTGATAATGCATTACCATAACGATCGACAATAGACACATGACTCGTTCCAGAATTTTTTGCGACATTGTCTGGTGATGCAGCTACCACTACTCCTGGAGGAACACCTGGATCAGCTGAACCTAAATCACTACCTAGATTAATCAAATCTGCTCGCGTTTTAAGATAAGCCTTATCCAATAAACCAGCAACAGGTACATCTACAAAATCAGAATCAGCCACATATAAGCCTCGATCAGCAAATGCTAGACGACCAGCTTGAGTAAACAAATGCACATTTTCAATATCTAAAGGATCACCTACAAGATCAAAATTCTCCAGAATACCCAGAATTTGACCCACTGCAATTGCACCAGATGAAGGTGGACCCATGCCACAAACATTATGACCACGATAATCTAAACAAACAGGATCACGTACCACAATATTGTAATTAGCAAGATCTTCAAGTGTCATATCACCTGCAGGTGAATCTCCTTGAACAGCTTCAACTATTTGTTCAGCAATCGGTCCAGTATAAAAACCATCAGCACCTTTACGACGTAGCTTTTTCAATGTATCTGAATAATCAGGATTAGTTACAATTGTGCCCGCTGGCTTGGCTGTACAATCAGGATTCGAAAAATATGCAAACGCTGTAGGATCACGGAAAAAACGTCGGTTTTCACAACTAAAAGGTTCTGTATTTCTATTCAATAAACCTTGAACTTGATCACTGGTTCGAGCAGTTAATGGAAATCCTTTTTTAGCCAGTTTATTGGCTGATCTAAATAGCGTTTTCCAATTTAAACGACCGTATTTACGATGCATATAATCCATCATTCTAGGTGTACCAGGTACACCTACAGATAAGCCACTTTGCCATGCAGCAAAAAAACCTATGCTATCTCCATTTTCATCTAAAAAACGAGTTTCTGTTGCGCTGGCGGGTGCTTTTTCACGCGCATCTATGGTTACCGTTTTATCTCTATGAGCATCGTAATAGACCACAAACGCACCACCACCTATACCACTAGATTGAGGCTCTACCAGACCTAAAACAGCTTGTACTGCAACCATTGCATCGGCAGCAGTACCGCCACGACGCAATACTTTAACACCAGCTGCAGTTGCTAAAGGATTTGCGGTTACTACCATTTCTTTACTTTTTGTAACGGCTTCAGGAAGTGATGTTTCTGCGAAAACCGTAGGGCTTAAGAACAAGCAAAGCGTAAGCAAACCAATAATTTTTTGTTTTTTCATTGTTTGATTCCTCTCGACTGAGTGTCAAAATCAGAATGACTTTGAGCATTGAAACTCTATCTGAAATGAAAGGAAAAACTATAGTACATACGGTCTAGCCCGCTTAATACAGAAACCGTTTAATCTTTTTAATTAACTATCACAATTAAACATAAATAAATGCTACTTCAGTTTAATAGAAAAGAATCACTTAAAAAGTGTTCAATATTTATTAATTTGTTCTCTCTAAAATAGAAAGGACACCCTCCTACTTTTAATATAATTATTACAAGAAATACAATTACCTAACTACTTTACTTGATAAGTTTATTAAAGCGCTCATCAAATTGTTTCTGTAATTTAGCTTCAGCACCGGGCATACAGAGCCATTCAAGTTTATTGTTATTCATGGTTGCTGATATATCTATCGGAGCATTACCAAAACCTTGCTGCTTCATTCTATCTAATTGAATCTGCAAACGTAAATCCTTATCTTCTTTCGGACTATCAATACCAATTAAAATTTCGCAATCAATTATTAACAATCTTCGTGCTGAAGCATAGTCATCGCGACTAGTATCACGTGCTTTTTTTAGTCTCTTAGAAAATCGTTTTATATAATCTTTGTTACTCATTTCAAGACTACTAATTTTATCTTGAAGCTCATCAATTGCGCTTTGCTCTGCAGACTCTGGCAGTTGTTCTAATTCAGCGCAGAATTGTGCTTTAGCTACTAATGTTTCAAACTCATTATCAAGTTTTTCTTTGTTGAGTCGATCCTTAGCACCGGCATAAGCATCGCTTGCTTTAGCATAATCATTATCCAAGCGCTCTATTAGCTTTTCTGGAAGACCTGTTGGTAATGCTGGTAAAGCCTGATATTGCTCTTTTAGAGCATCAAATTCTTTATCAGATACCGTTAGATCCTGAGTCGACTTTGCTAGTTGATGTATCTGAGAGTGGATTTGCTTATAAGCCCCGATTTTCTCATCTTCAACTGCACGCTTAGCATTTCTAAGCCCTTGAATTTTTTCGTAAACAGCATCACTGGCGGCTTTAAATTTCAGCCAAGCATCTTGATCTTGCTTTCTTCGAGTTACGCCAATCTGCTTCCATTTACTCTGAATAAACTTAAGTTTATCTAAAGATTGATCGCTAACATCCTCTTCAAGCATTTGCTCAAACTGTGTTGTAAGTGCATGTTTAGCGCTAATATTTTTGTCGTACTCAATATCTAGTTTTTCATTAATTTGGTCTTTAATCTTAGCCAGTTTTTCCCACTGTTTTTGACCGCGACCGTGCTCAACATCTTTTATCTTTTTCCAACTCTGCATGATTTGAGAAATACTATCTTCAATCGTTTTAAAGTCGGGTTTAGCATCCCAATCCGTCGCTTCAAATAAGTCCTTCATTTTGCTAACTAATGGCTCACGCTTTTCAAGGTTTTCTTGTTGAATAGCTCGACGTTGCTTAAAAAATTCTGCACAGGGCTCATAAGCCTTATCGCCTGCTTCTTTAAAACGAGGCCAGTAAGTATCGGAAATATCCGAACTGCCCATTGTCTTCCAAGTTTCTTGCAAAGTTTTAATTTTCTTAGCCAACTTATCTGCACTAGGGCTCTTAGATTGTCTTTCCAACTCTGGAAGCGCTTCCATTTGCTCACATAATTCAACAAGTTTTGGTTCGATTGCAAAATCTTTCCAATCTCCCATTTTATTTACTTCATCTGTAAGCTCTTCAATCCTTTCATCCAGCTTTTTCCGATCACTTCCTTCATAGTGATTGCTCGCTTTAAGCACCGATGCTAATTCTCTTTGCGCACGACCCACGTCTCCACGTTTGGTAGAGCCAAATATTCGGTTTATTCTTTTGTGTAGGTTATCTAATGACTCTTTAGCTTGTTTGCGAGCATCATTACTAGCACTCAGTAAGGTATTAGCTTCAAGAATAGCTTCATTAGCAGACAGTAACGTTGGGTATTTATTCGGCCATGCAGAACGCTTAGTGGCTTGTAAAATGGCTTTTGCTTTTATATTAACTTCATTTGAAGGATTAATATCATCAGTATCACCACTTTCATCGTTAATGGTTAGTGCACGCGACTCTTTTACACTTTTGCTGATGCTTATGGCTGACTTAATAGCCCCACTTGCTAGATTAAAACGTTCATGAACATTAACGGTATGTGGAATAGTTTCAGCTTCTTTGCTTAACTGCCAACTTAAATCAATGAGTTTATCTGAGACTTCCTTGCTTTCTGACAGCATAGTATCTAAAGGATAAGCTGCGATTTTTTCACATAGAGTTTCTAATGAATTTACAATAGTTTCCTGACTTTTCTGTGACAAGGTAATTGCCATATTGTGCTTTACATCAGCTTCTACTGTTGCGAATGCTTGTTGATAAAGCGCAGTTTCCTCTGCTGACGGAGTAAAGCTCAATGCACCCCAGCTTTTAGAGAGCTTGAAAAACTTAACCCTAATTTCATCGCTCCAGTTAACATATCTCGCGAGTGATTCCATCTGTTCTCGAATTGAAATGGCTAAGGTGGTATTTTCAAGCTCAAGTTTTTGCTCAGCATGAAATGCATCAATCTTTGCTTTTATTATTTTCTCGGCGCTTTTGTCTTTACCCTTTAAATTCTTACGAGCAACTTCAAGCGAAGCAATGCTGCTTATGTTTTCTGCAAGCATAACGCGAGTTTTGCTGTATGGAATATCAGAGATGATTTCTGCCTTCTCTGATTCATCCAGACTAATAAGTATTTCATCTCGAATATCAGCATCAGGGCAATACTTTGCAAGGATAATCTGTGACTTAGGGTTATTTACCATAAAGGCTTTGAAATCTGCTTCCGTAAAATCACAACCCGATTGGATTAAATTACGAAAAGCAGTTTCTGCGAATTCCCTACTCTCACTCTGGTTGCTAACATCCGTTTGTGACAGATTAAACAAAGCCTGTGGATCAGAAATTTTAGACATGGCCGCATGACGAACTGAAGGTTCAACATCGTTAGACGCTAGCTTTTGAAGTATCGTTTGATTGGC
>CALISP010000299.1 GCA_938041705.1 uncultured Cocleimonas sp.
TTTCACCAGTGCTTCATCGTCTTTCAATGCAATTTCCAGGATTGGAAGATCTAAGTTATCTTGCTTTAAAGTCGCTTTTTCTAAAATTAATCCAGCAAGGTATTCTGCTCGGTATATTGATGGTGATTCTGATTCGATATCAACATTCCAAAACTCTTTTTGTGCATTTAAAACTTCATTGTCAATCGGCTCAATAAAGTCTGTGCCATTGAGGTGAATATTCAGGCGATCATCTTTATGCAGAATACTTAAATCAAGTTCTTGAGTCGTCACACTAAAGCGATGGCGTGGACCTAACTTGATAATTTTCCCACCTTCTTCATAGATTTCGGATTTATCACGTTGGGCACGCAGTGCTTGATCTTTACTATTTTTTAGGCGACTTTCGATGTCATCCGCTTTTACACTATCGTCAATATCGCGCAGTTTTTCGGCGATATCGCGAATCTTTATCACTAAAGGATCAGAGGCGTATAAAGTATTTAGAGCATCAATATCCGATAGCTTTTTAGTACGACGAGTTAACGATGTAAGAATGCGTTCAGCTGCATCTAATAAGTTTTGTGCGCGGCGTTGACGTTCTGCAATTAATGATTGTTTATGTGTTTCAAATGTCTCGTAAACTTCATCGCGCTTAGCAATAATGTCAGCAAGAAATTCATCATGCTCACTAAACTGGCCTTCTAGTTCTTCGAGTTGCACTAATAAACGGTTGAGTTGTTCATCTGCTTTATCTGGCGAGATCGCAAGGCCAACTGCATTAGCAATACTCTGACTAAAGAGTTTAAATTGAACACTAAACTGAGCTACTGCTTCTGCTGAGCCTAAGTCTTTAAACTTATGGCGCGCTCGCGCCTTGCTTTGATTTAGCTTGGCATAAATACTCGAAATACTTTCGATGATACGCGTGCGAATCGTGGCATCTTCAACGTGTAAGGTTGAGACTAATTCAGATATTAAATCCAAATCACCAGCCATTTTTTCATAGCTTTCAATGACTGCTTTTATCTGTACTCTTGTTTTTGTTTGTTCTGATTCGATATCAAGCTTTTTGAGTTTGTCTTGATACGGAATGAGCGATTTTTCTTCCGCTAAGAATTTGAGCGTGTCTTCGCCTAACTCTTCTTGTTTTTCAATCAAAGCAACTTCCATCACTTTGATGCGCTTTTGATCGATATAACGGTATTCCTTTATGGTTAAAAGATGTCCGCGTTGTTTGCGAATACCATCTAAAGCGTCAACAAACTCTTCAACGGTATCCCAGCTATCAGACATGAGTTTAGAGAATATATTCGCCTGAGTCTGTTCCGCTTCTTGCATCGCTTCATCAGCGCGTTGGCGAATGCTTTCTACTTTCTCAAACTCATCAAGCACGAGTTCTGACGTTTTGCTGATCTCTTGCAAAGTGCTTTTAACTTCAGCAAGTTCAGGCTTATCTAACCAAAAATACGCACTTTGTAATCGTTCATAAGCTTGCGATAAGTCGTTATAAACATTGGAAGAGGCTGTTTGTTTGTCTATCGAGCGCGAAATACTATAAAGCTCTGAAATACCACGCACTAATTCTGCATTGCCTATATTGGTATAAAAAGAAGCGTTTGTGTCTACTTTACTGGCGAATTCTTCAGAATAAAAAGAAGTCTGCCACACTTGCATAGGATGAATGCGTGTAGGCTCATCACCTTCAGAACTGAAGATAACCATTTTTCCATCTTCGTAAATACTGTAGCCGTGTCCGAATAATGGATTAGCTAAGTCTTTCTCAATCATATTGTATGAGAAGAGTGCAGCTCTGCCTTCTTCTGGCTCATAGAATACATACAGGATATCTTCACCGTTGGGTGAACGAATACTGCGCTTAAAACGCATATCCTTAGTTTTTTCAACGAAGGTTTTTATCTCACCATTTTGTAAATAAATTCCGCCAGGGAAAATAATACCGTGATCTTCTGGTAACTGTTGGCAAGACTGCCCAATCGCATCAATACGATTCACTTGATTATTTTGTTTATTAAATACCAAATATCGAGTTGTTGATTCTTTGTAAGGTGTGATTTTTAATAATACAAACTTACCTAAATCAGCATAAGCGATGTCTGCATCATCGATAGATTGATTTTCTTCATCTACAGGTTCGGCATAAATACCTTTGCCAGTGTCCGTATTGTTTTCGACTTTAATGGTGAGATCACCACCCACAGTTTCGACAAATACTGTATCGAGAATATTGATGTGAGGATGTCGGCCATTGACCGAATTTTCGCGATTGGTATCAATCCATTCAAAATCAAAAGGTGAGGGCAGTGCTATATCGTATTCACCACGGTTATCGATGTAAGTAAGATTGTTTTGGTTATCGATTGCCCAGCGGAAAACACGAATGTCCGTAATCTGGTTACCAATTTGAAATGAGGCTAATAGCTTATTGTCTTTAACAATCAGTTGAATTAATCGTGAATTTTTGTAATAGGTATATAGCTCGTTAAAGTCAGCGGCAAATGAAGCTTCGTTTAAAAAGCTCTCTTTTAAAGGAACTGTTTCAAACTCATACTGACCATCTTTCTCTACTAATTTGTAGAGCATAAATACGTCTTCAATATGCGTTTCTTTTTTTAGACCGATGAAAACGTTATAGCCAAAAATTAAGGTATCACCGACTTGGGCGATATCTCTAGCGATACAGTTGTTTTCTGTACGTACGCGTAAACGGCCAAGCACATTCATTTCTGAGCTGCCAAATTCTACTAGACGATTCTCATTAAGTGTTTTGGTATGAGTTTCTAACGCGTTACCTTGCTGTTCCAGACGCTTACGAATAATTTCATAAGAACTACTTTCTGAAACGGCTTTATCAATCGCATTACTTTCATTTTTGTCAGTTGTAGCGTTTACAGCTGACGCGTCAGTTTTATCATTCATGGTCAAAGCTCATCAGTAGTAAATAGGCTATTCATCGATTTAATAATCGTTTGTTTAGCTATTTACTTAACAGCAGCTGATTTCATATCAAGTAGCTTACCGATGACTGACTCTAGCCCAGGACTTTTATCTAAAACGCCTTCTACTGTTTTACCTAAGCCCAAACCTTTCGTGAATGACTGAAGATAATCTCCGCCACCGACGATATCAATATTTGCAGTTTCAAGAGCAGTTGCAAGTACCTTAGCTTGGTCATCTGCGATCTCTTTACTTGCATCGATTTCTGCTATTGCTTGATCGAAGTCTTTCTCAAGTTGCATGCGGAATTCTTCATGCTCACGTGAATCCGGACTCATGTCGTTCATTGCTTTGAATTTCTCGATTAAACCTTCTGCTTCTGCTTTGAATTTCTCTTTCTGAACAAGTGCTGCAGCAAGTCCGATTTTCTCGTTACCCGTTGCTTCAACGTCCATTTTCTCTTCCATTACTCTAGCTTCTGCTAGACCTTCTTTTTGCAACGCTATAGCCATAACTTCTTTAACTTGTGCATCAGCAAGACCTGGTGCCGCTTGTTCTGCTTGCGCACCTTCTGCTAATTGCTTCTTCGCATCAGCTTCTTTTGATGCTGCTTCTAGATCTGCTTGAGCAAGAATATTAATTTCTTTAGCTTTATGTGTCGCTTGTACTTCATCAGCTTGTGCCTGTTTAACCTGCTTAACTAACTCTTCTTCAGCCTGAGCTTCGGCATTGATAATCGTTGCTTGTTTTAAGCGATCTGCTTCGGCAACGACACGCACTTCTTTGATCTTCTCTTCTTGCTCTGCAACGCTCTTATCAACGATGACACGTTCACGAATCACATTAGCAATTTCTTTTCTTTCAACTTCAAGTGCTTTTTCTTTCTCGATAATTTGTAGTTCAACTTCACGTTCTTTAGAGACAATTTCTAACTCACGTGCACGTCCAACTTTCTCTTCTTCGATCGCAACAGCTCGAAGACGGTTGTTTTCGGAAACTTCCACTTCACGCATTTTGTTTTGTTCCATCACCTGAAGCTCTTCTTCTGTTTTGATGCGAGAGCGTTCAGATAACAAACGCTGCTCTTCTTGGACTTTGATTGTTTCAGCTTCTTCGCGTGCCTGAATCGTCTCAACTTCACGCTTTTGTCTTGCTACTGCGTCAGATTCCTGGCGTTCAAGCTCAAGCATTGCTTCGCGGGTTTCTACGTTTTTCTTAGTGATTGCAAGCTCTTCATTTCGGGATAATTCGTTAGTACTCACGTTTTGAATTGCGGTTAATTGAGTGATTTTGCGGATACCCTCAGCATCTAAAATATTTTGTGGGTCTAGATGAGTCATTGGCGTTTGTTCAAGATAATCAATCGCCACGTCTTCTAAAACATATCCGTTTAAATCGTTACCAATCACTTCAATAATACTGTCGCGGAACGCAATACGGTTTTCGAAAAGAGTGACGAAGTCCATATTCTTGCCGACTGTTTTTAGTGCTTCAGAGAATTTAGCGTTGAATAATTCATGTACTGCATCTCTATCTGATGCACGTTGTACACCAATTGATTTTGCAACTTTCAGGACGTCCTGTTGGGTCTCATTTACGCGCATATAAAAGGCAACGATGATGTCTGCTCTGATATTGTCTTTACAGATCAAACCATCTTTATTCTTTCGATCAACTTCTAAAGTAATCAATGAGATTTTCATCAATTCTTTTTTATTGATAACAGGCCAAACGATGCCGCCGGTAAATTTAACTTTAGGTGTAGCAGACATGTCATTGATGATCAACGCCCAACCTTGAGGAACCTTAATATAAAAGCGTGCAAATGCGATTAAGATAATTAAGACGAGGATTGCAATAATTGCAATAGCGACGAATGTGAAAATACTAAGTGAGCCCATTTTTATATTTCCTGTAGTTTTAACAATTTATTAGAATTATTTTTTTAATATATTATGTAACGTAATTTTTTGAATGCTTGTTATGTTCTTGGCCTAACCTGATATGTGTTTTCTTCAGCAAGATACTCAGTGATAACTACGCTATCACCGCGTTTTAAGTCATTAGGTTCTTCAGCGCGTACCTTCAGAATAAGATTTGCACCCTGATCATCGATTTCAGCATCACCAAAATTAATCGTTACTTTATTAGTGCGAATAGTGGCAAGATGTCCAATAAGAGAATCAGCATTTCGACCTTCACCATCTTCTTTTAATTTTTTAAAAAAAGGCTTTAATGGTGTACAGAGGACTCCTACGATAGGTGCTGAAACAAGCGGAGCTAAGATAATTAGCCAAAGGCCAACAAATACTTCAACTAGACCCTCTGGGATTTTATCTTGATAGAAATGGACAACAAGAAAGCAAATAGCCCAAGAAAAGAAGATAATAAAAGAGATACTGATGGTTAACGGAATTCCGTCAAGCTTAAATTTGTTCATCCAGCCTGAGCTATCAGTCACTTCTGGAGCCTCTAACTCTGCGCCATCAGCAACTTCAAGGTCCGCTAAGCCTAGGCTTGAAGCCAACCAATAGAGAATTGTTAAACCGAGTAAGCCCGTATAGAAAAGAGTCGGGAAAGACAAAATATTATTAATAAAATCAGTCATATCGTCCAGTTGAATGAGTTAGATTCGTGAAAAAGAGAACAAGAAATTAATCTTATTGGTCAATGGTAAAGATTTGAAATTTCCGTTACGTATTTTTTATTTTAATATTCGAAAATTTTATCACTAATAACTTGAACGCAAGGTTAATGTGACTGTTGAAATACCAATGAATGGAGTCGGGTTAGGATGAGATAAATGTAATGTATTTCAATACTTACGTAAAAGTTAAGTATTGATTTCAACAAATGATTATATTTGCATAAATAACAATACGTTTTTACACAATAAAAACGTATTGTTATTCAAAAAGTAGGGGGGTGTTGTTTTTTAGATGTTATTAAAAAAGCGTATTTATTTGGACTGTAATTAAGAGTTCTTAGGAGGATATAGCGATCTAAGAAATAGGCCTAGTCCACCAAAAGCGAGTACGACAATAACAATCAAATCAAATGCAGACATATGTTTCATCGAAAAATTTATATTTGAAATAACACCGAATATGAAAGCGGCTAATGATCCACCGGTTAAAAACCATCCGATATAATTTTTTGAATTGAAAAACAGCATACCTACGCCGAAAATAAAGGGAATCATTATCATGCCGCTAGTAACGCTAAGGCCACCCATTGAGTAAAGACTATGGCCAAAATTGAAATGGGATCTCACAACGATTGCATTTAGTAGCATATAAAAGCCCGTACACATCATTACAAAACCAATTAAAAAAGGCATTAAGCCTCCATCTGTTCCACCTGCACCACGTATAATATTCCCCTTTAAAAATGATTTGATCTTGTGTTTCTATTATAGAGCTTACACCTCAGAGTATAAAACAACTTAGATAGTCGGTATAAGTTATAAACTGGTCTTTAGAATGTATTAAAACATGCTAAAAGTAGGGGGGGTGTCCTTATAAATCAAATAAACACAGTGCGTTAATTGTTACTTAATATAACTTTAGGCAAAGGTTTGTTAGTATCTGCCCAATAAAGTGTTTTACTTCCTTTTATATCTTCATCCACATCAACTACTTTAATATTTACACCAATTTTACTGCCGTTAGTTGCGAAGCTTTTTTTATCTGTGAAAATGTTCTTCCAAGGTATGGCTGCATTGAGTAAGTAGCCTGTATCTGTTTTTATCAGATGGGTTTGTGAACCAAGTCGGTCAAATGGCGTGAAAGTAAATACTTTTACAGCAGCGAGTTCTTCTTTCTTTTCTTTGCTAACAGTAGATTCTTGCTCTTTATTAGTATCTAAAGTCAAAGTCAGTTCATCACCTTTTTGAATATCGTTGTCTTTTACTGAAAAGCTAAAATAGAGGTGCTTAGAATCCCAGTTTGCTTGCCATTTTGTGCTGATGTCAGAATCACTTATGTTGGCCAATCTGGATGGCAACTTTTGGCTTTGATCCATATTCCAAATCATTTGTGGGTTCTTCGCATAAGGTATTTTGAGCTCTTCTTTCTCTTGAGGAAGTATTGACTGTGTTGAAGCGTTATTTGAGATTTCAGGATTTAGGCTCTTTTCTAAATAACGTAATAATGAATCATATTTAGGAGCATCAGATCGAGCTTGGCGAATGTGTTCTTTCACTCCCCAGCTTCCATACCAGCTATAAATTCTGGGTGCACTAAACGCTACAAATAACTTTCCTCCAGCGCGTTTCCATTCACTCATCAATTCGTCGTAAACAATTCCCATGCGTGGATCACGATTAGCTGCATAGAGTAAAGGATTGGGATGTTGGTCGACCTTTCTTGTATCCCAATCGACCAAATGTTGTCCGCCTTCATAAGCGAGTAAATCTACACCAAATGAAGTGGCAACTTTCTCTTGCTTTTTGATATAAGAAATTATGGTTTTCATGCCCCATTTAGAGCTTTTATCCATCATTGCTTTAAATACATCATCAACATTATTAGCTTTGCGTAATACTTCTGGATGAGCAGAAACATAAGGACCAATGGCAATAGCATCGGTGTGCTTATAGGCGTCATCAAAGGCGAGTATTTGGCTTGACATGTTTTGGTTGCTCGCCCAGCTTCCCATAGTGCGAACTAATTGCTCAGTGCCATTGAAGGCGTCTTCCCAAATTTTAAATACTTCAACACTGCGACGTGAATACCATTTATAACCTGCAGGTGATTTTTTCTTATCAAGCTTAGCAGCTAAGCCTTGTTCGATAGCATAATCATGATGAATGAAAATAGGGTTCCAAACTTCATTACTGTATTCAATATAAACTTTTAAATTAGGATCAAGGTTCGCTTTTACATATTCAGCGAATTTACGCATGTAATCATCATTGGCTTTATATGGCATGGAGAACCAAGGATGAGCTTTGACTTGATTGGCTAAAGCCACCATCACTTCGACAGGTGCGCCACGAGAATACAAACCAGCACGCCCGCCCCAAGTAGCTTTATCGGGTGTGTTACGAGTTGACCATTTCTCTACTGGGTTACGTGTCATACCTTGCATATTCATAAAGCGTATTACTTGGAAGTCCTTCATAAAATCTAAATAATCTGGATTGAAAATAAGAGTATCGTTATTCTCATCAAAGGCTAGATATTGTCCTTTGTCGTCTTGTGAGCTGTTGCAGTCTTCAGGACTTTTGACTTTGATATGCGGTTTGCCTTTGCAAATACCACCTTCAGGTAAAATGCGAATATTTTTAATGTAGTTATCTTTGGTGGTTTTCTTAATAAACAGTGAGGCGTTTAAGATACTGTCTTTTCCTGCTTTTATTTCAATCACATCACGATTAGGTCGATGCACAATCAGTCGTGCATCATTACCATAAAAAAGCTCTCCTTCGCCATCATACAAGACAGTATAAAAACCATCTTCTATAGTGCCTTCAGGTAAGCGATTGAGGAACTTAGTACCTGCTTGACCACCATTTAAATCAGTAGGCCAGCCATATTTGTCATATTCGACTTCTTTGCTGCTGCCCCAAGGAACAGTTTCAGCAAATGGAATGGCAGATTTGAAAAGGTTTAAGAATTGTATACTCGAGGTATCTTCACGAACATCAGCTGTATTGATACCAAGGAATATTTCGTTTTTGGACGTTGCTTGATTGTCATTGTCTTGCTTTTTTTTAGTTTTAATAGACGCAAGTTCATTAACACTGGGTGGTTTTGCGGCGGGTGTATACCAGTTTTTATACAATTGATATCGATGGTTTAAATAGCCGCCAGCAAATAGCGTTGCTATGAATATTGCTGATAAAGCTATGATTTTAATAAATTTCATACAGTGATTTTAACCACAAGTGTGAGTGGAAAACAGTCAATGCTAATAAATAATTGAATAACTCATTTTAGAAAAAAAAGGTAAATACTCTAATTATTACTAAAAGCAGGGGGGTGTCTGTTAAAATTAGATCAACAGATGCTTTTAAGAAAGGCATCTGTAAGATTGTTTATATGCCTAAAACTAATCTACCAAAATTTTGTGGATTCTTCCAAGAAAGATCATTTTTTGCATGCCAAGCTAATTTCCCATCACGACCTTTACCACTATCATCATCATTAATTTGGATATCAATACCTATATTTTTTCCTGCGACAGGTTTAACGCCTAATGTTGACCATGGAATAGATGTTTCTAAAGTATAGCCTCTGTCAGTGCGCGTCATTGTTTTTCTAATACCTAAACTTCGTCCTCGACGTGGAGAGCTGTTGCTAAGATTGACATTGTTGTCTTTCCAGCGGTAAATGAAATGAAAGTCATTTTTCCCATCAAATTTATTAGCACGACTACCATCAGCATCGACAAAAATTTCAATCGAATCATCACTCCAAGGAGCTTGTGAATCACGTATGAATTTGTCATCCAAAGCATCTACACGAACATGTAAGAATTGGTTATCCCAATGGGTCTGCCAAACACCTGATAAATCTTTGCCGCCGTTGATTTTCCCATCAACTACATTTCTTAAATGCAATGCTGCTTTATTTGACCAGAAACGTCCACGACTTTTGACTCTGTGAACAACAGCATCATGATTAGAGTTTGCCAAAGCAACAGCTTTGACAGGCGTAGTTTGTTGATTTGCTTTACTAGCTCCATTGTTTGAAACACTAGAACTTTCCCAAATAGGTCTAGTTACAGTATTTGCTAACGTAGCAGTTGCTTTAGCTTTAACAATACTTGCTTGTGCATTATTTGATGCTGCAGTTGCAGCAACTTTAGCCACAGTAGTAATAGCTTTTGGTGTAACTTTTACTGCAGCCTTTGTCACAGTACTTGTTACCTTAGGTGCTATTTTTGCTTTAGGTGTAACTTTAGCTATCGCAGTAAGTTTTTTGGCACCTGGCTTCTTTGGTTTTGAAGGCACTAGGGCAAACACATCGCCAACTGGATTTTTTGGAACTTTAGCAACTCTAGTCATTATTCGATTGGTACAACCTTTCCACCAACATGGGTTTTTGCGTGCAAATTGCATCAATGATCTATGTTTAGGCGCTTCACTAATAGGTTGTGTAATATATTCTTTAGTACCCCAACTACCAAACCATTGATAAGTTCTAGGAGCAGAGAAGTTTACAAATAGCTTGCCGCCATTATCTTTCCAACCCTGCATAAAGTCAGTGTAAGCTTTTGCCATGCGCCAATCACGATTAGCAGCAATCATTAGTTTTGTAGGGTGTTGGTCTATTTTACGGCTCTTCCAATCTACTAAATGCTGTCCACCTTCATAAGCGATTAGATCGACTCCAAACTTTTCTGCTGTTTGAGCATTCTTGTGTATATAACCCAATACTTTAGGGATTGAATATTTTTCTTTTGGGTCGTAAATCATCTTGAATAGTTGAGCAACTGATTTTGCTTTCTTAGCATTTTCTAACTTAGGGAAGAAGTAGGGTGCAATCGCGATCGCATCAGTCTTTTTATAAGCATCTCGATAAGATAACAACATCTCTGAGAGGCGTGTCCAACCTGTCCAGCTGCCCATGACACGAACGAGACGCTCATTACCGCCAAAGGTTTTCTCGAAAATGTCAAAAATTTGCACTGAACGAAGTGAGAAATATTTATAACCTGCTTTATCGCGATCTGAATCTAAATTCATTCGCTCACCCATATCTTTTACATAATGAGCTTGGGTGAAAATAGAGTTCCAAGCTTCATTGGTGTATTCAACGTAGGCCTTAAGTCCAGGTCTTAGGTTTTCTTTTACGTATTTGGCGTATTGTGTAACGTAATAATTGTCTGCTTTATGAGGAAGATTGAACCATGGGTCAGCATTCAAACGATTTGATAAAGCAACCATAATCTCTAAAGGTGCGCCTCGTTTTCCTTGTATTCCAGCCCAAGTAGAATCTTTAAGCTTAGGTCGATCGTTCCAGTTACTTATTGGATTACGCGTGATGCCTGACATGTTCATAAAACGAACGACTTTAAAGTCTTTCATGTAATCTAAATATGCAGGATTAAAAATTAAACGATCATGGTGTTTTTCAAAAGATAAATAATGCGAACCTTTACAGTATCTTGCGTCATTAACACGCTTAAATGGATTATTAGAACAAACTCCACCTGGCATCAAAACACGAATGTTACGGATGTAATTTTTGGCATTACTGTTTTCTATAATGAGTTTAACGCGGAATTCTTTATCTTTGCCTGCACTAATCGAAATGATGTCTCTACCAGGCTCACGTTTAACTAGTTTTGCATCATCAGTATATTTAAGGATGCCTTCACCATCATATAGAACAGTGTAGTTCCCAGCTGGTACTGTGTTTTCAGGTAATTTATATAAGAAGCGTGTTCCTGCTTGACCGCCATTAAGATTTTTTGGCCAGCCATGTTGATCATATTCAACTTTGCCTTTGGTCAACCAAGGGCGAGCTTCTTCAAATGGAATTGAGGTTTTAAATATATCAATAAAAGGGATGCTGGCATCATCATCCATAACTTCATTGCTGTTAACACCAAGAGGAGAGCGTGTATTTGGTCCAGCATTAGCTACGCTTAATAGCGTCGAGCTAAAGAAAAAAATTGATATAATTATTTTTGTCTGCAGCAGCAGACCTTGCAGTAGATAATTCATTATTATTTTTAGCAACCCATTTATTAACAGCACAGTTATTATTAACATAGAATTCTTGTTAACTTGTGTTGGTTGATCTTATTAAATGGCTCATATTTATTCCCCTAAATATGAACAATAAGACCGATTAATTTAAAGTAAGTTCTTAACTTAGCATAATACTAAATGAATACTAACCTTAAATAGTTAAATCCCTTTAAAATAGCTTCCAAGAATACCGTTCGTTTGCTTAATACACGCTGACTGAGAAACCATAAATTAGTTTATCTTGGTTGCTATTTTGGCTTGACAGCTTTTATTGTTTGCCTCACAATTCGCGCTTCTTTTGGCAATGGGGCTATAGCTCAGCTGGGAGAGCGCTGCAATGGCATTGCAGAGGTCGGCGGTTCGATCCCGCCTAGCTCCACCAAATGATTTAAATGTTTTGATTATTTATTACAACATTTAAAACATTGGCAAAAGGCTATTTGTTCTTGGATTTCTTGATCAAGAATAAGAGGTTAAAGATTTTATTAAGAAATATTTAAACCAGTATCTTTTTTTTGTTTACTGGCACAATAACTTCTGGTATCTTCTCGCCTCGCATTGATTCTGAACGTTTAGTGAAGTCTCTTTGCAAGATTAATATCTTTTGAATATCTTATATTCGTTAGATACTAATCAAACTAAAATGTAAAAAAGTAGCGTCTTCGATCAGAATTATTTTTTGATTGAACACATGAAAATATGTGTCCCCATCGTCTAGCGGTTAGGACACCGCCCTTTCACGGCGGTAACCGGGGTTCAAGTCCCCGTGGGGACGCCATTTTTCACATTTTTAGTTTGTTTTATTTTTAATAAAACACCTCTTCTTACTTCTGTAAGGTTTGATGGTTTATCTCTAAACTGTTAAACAATATGCTTAATAGTCCCTATCGTCTAGTGGCCTAGGACACTGCCCTTTCACGGCGGCAACCGGGGTTCGAGTCCCCGTGGGGACGCCATTAATTTACTACCCTAAAATACCGTTATCCAATAAATATTTTTTTAATAAGATAACTGCTGTTTTATAATTAGCTTACTGACTATTAGTTGATTGGCTTTTTCTTTGTTTCATATTGTTAGCTATATTTCTTAATACAATTATCTTTTCTTGCTCAGTTTGCGCTTCAGTATTTGCTAGAGCTGTTTTCATTTGTTTGTAAGATAATTCAAACTGTTCACGTGATCGCTTCCAATTCATCATCCCCATTCGACTCAGTCTCTTGGGTTCAAGAAAAATATCATCTTTTTGGTCTATTTCAGAAAATCGTTTTTCAGTATTGGTAACCATTGCTCTTGAAAGAATGGCGAAAATAGTTGGGTAATATTTTCTATTTTTACGCTTAGGTAGAATAACTTTTTTAAGTAATTCAAAACCTCTTGGTATTGTGGAGTAATCAGAATTTACTTTCCACGCTCTTAAAGGCGTAAAGTTCATTACTATATTTGGTCCGGACTTTATTGAGCGAAGTGTTTCTATTGGAGTATTATCCATGACCGCCCCATCAATTAGTACGTCTCCATCCTTGGTAATGAAAGGTGGTAAAACCCCTGGTATTGAGCAAGATGAGCGTACAGCTTCCCATACAGGTCCCTTATGTATAACTTGAAGCTGATTACGGGAAATATTGGTGGCAACCGCAAAGTAATTAATAGGTAGATCTTCTATATCTATTTTTGCTGCGACTCGTTTTAATTCGCTATCAAAATTTTTGTGATCTATAAATGAATAAAAAGGAATAGAATATTTCCTAAATGATTTCTTATTAATAAACATCTCTTCAAGCTGAATTAAAGCATCATCAGGAGAGTATCCTAAAGCACATAGAGCAGCCATCGCTGAACCTGCACTGGTGCCACCTAAAATATCGAAATTATAACCGTGTTCCTGAAGCGCTTTAATCATCCCTAGATGCGCAGTACCAAAAGCACCGCCTCCACAAAGTACTAACCCTGTAGCTCTACCTGCTATAAAGCGTTGAAGTCTTTCTAAGTCAGGTTGATGGTCAAGGGCGACATGATGATGAAGATGAGTCTGGCGTCCATTCAGTATTTTTGATGTGTCGGTTATTTTTATTGAGTTATCTTTTCTTATGATAACTAAATCAATGTTATTTAGTAATGAGCCTTCAAAGACATTCTGCTCTAGACTAGATACTGGAGTAGGGCCTTCAAGAGTGTTATCTACAATCAGGAATGATTTGTCTGCATGATTAGCCATGGCTGAAGCCATTTCAGAATTTTGCTTCGTATCAGTTGCAACCAGTATTAATTGACTAGATGAATCCTCATTATTTTGAATCCATTCACTAAGTTCTTCAATATTTTGCAGATCGTTGGCATTTATGATTTTCCACGAATGACTTATTTCGTTTTCTAAATTAAATAACTGATCAATGAAAATATCGGGTATAACACAATCACCTGCAGGTAATAACGCTACGATATTGCTAGCTTTGGGTTCGAGTTCTGAAATACTGATATTGTTAGCAGTTAGTCTGTCTGCCAGAGACTTGATAATAGACTGAGTTAACTCAGGAACGTCATTGATTAAAGTATGGTAAGTCTTTTTATCTAATTGAAGTAATTTACAGTTACGCGAAGCTATGACGGTCGCGGTTCGTGATCCACCATTCAAAAAAGCAATTTCACCAATTGATTCACCAGGAAGTATTTCTGCAATAGGTTTCTCACCTGAAAAAACAACCATTCTTCCTTGTTCAAGGAAGTATAAGGTATTGGCTCGGTCTCCTTCTTTGATAAGAGTTTCACCACTTTTTAATGATAAGTGAGAAGTCTTATCAATAATTTGCTGCTGCTGTTCCGAGGATAGCTGAGAGAAAATAGATAATGAGTTTAGAGTAGTAAGCTTTGATTTAACTTTTTCTGACATAAGTCATAGAACCTTTTTATACTTAGATGATTTATATCACTCAAATATACTTAAGGTAAAACTTATATTTTACTGATTATTACTACATCGGCAAATGTAAACGAACGCGAGCGCCAACATGCGGAGAAATTAATAGCTCAATTTTACCACCAAGCGCCTCTACAATTTCGGTGCTGACAGCTAAACCGATTCCTTGTCCTTCTGATTGGCTATCGGCACGAATGCCTCGTTGTAATAATTCAGAAGGGTTTTTATCAGGGAAGCCTAAGCCGTCGTCATCAATATCAATGATCAATATATCGCCATTTTGAGTCGCAGTAATTTCTACAATATTCTCGCAGAAGCGACAGGCATTGTTCGTAAGATTGCCGAATACTTCCATCATGTCATCTTCTTCCATCCGGCATTTCGCAAAATCATCTACATTAATTTTGATCTCGAATGACTTTTCTCGATACACTTTAATCAGAGACTCTTTGAGGCGATATAAAACAGGACGAACAGATTGTTGTTTAATGATAGTGCCACCGTGCTCATTAACCACTGCACGACGTAATTGATAAGCGATAATGTCATCCATGCGTTCGACTTGAGTGCTAATAGTCTCGTTATGGCTTTTTTCGGCTGAGCTTTGTAGTACAGACAATGGTGTTTTTAAACTATGTGCCAGATCGTCTAAGGCATCTCGATAGCGTTGTTTCTGCCCTTTCTCTGCATTGATTAAGGCATTCACTGCACTTTTCACTTGTGAAAGTTCAGTGGGATATTCTTTAGTAATTAGTTGCTGGTCACCAGATTCTATTTTGTTGATCTCTCGTTCAAATTGCCGGATTGGCATTATCACAAAATAACTGCTCACTAATTGAGAGATTAAAACTAAGATGGTGGATACTAGAAACAGTATAAATAGATTTCTAATACTATCGTCAGAGCCCTTTTGGAGTGTTTTTGCAGACTTGGCTAAGATAAGTTGATAAGTGCCGCTAGGCTTGTAGCTAAAGCCTCGGGCATAAACAATATAGTTTTCAGCGCCATCAAGTTTAGAAACATTTCTACCTTGAGTATCTTCAGGGTTCAATATATCAACACCATCGATATCTGCTGGCATTGTTAGTAGAAAAGTAGTGAACACTCTGCGTTTATCTTTTGCGAATCGTCCAGCACTAATGTCATTAAAAGGGTACTGGCTGTGCCAAACGATGTTGCCAGAATCATTGTGTTGAATGTAGGCGAATTTTTCTGAGGTTAGTTTACTGAATTCGTTTTTGATTAAGAAAGCTAGAAAGTCATTTTTTGAGCTGCTATCAATAACAAATTTGCCTTCCTTAAAATCAAGAAAGCCCATTAACTCAAGACCAGCTTCACTTAAAGATGATTCTTCATCCTTAAGCATTTTATGCTGTGTAACATAATATAGAACACTGCCGAGTAGCAGTATGCCTAGAAAAATGATGGCTAAGGCACTTAAAAATTGCCGACTTCTTAATGAACTCATTGCGATAGTTTAAGTGTTTTTACCGGGCATTGCTATCGTGATTGCTAAAGTAAATTGCTAACAAATAATGCCATTAAGTATTTCGAGTGAGCGTAAAGCGATAGCCACGTCCACGAAGTGTTTCAATTGGATTTATTGTGCCATCAGGATCTAATTTCATACGTAAACGACGGATAAAAACCTCAATAACATTACTGTCTCTATCTGATTCATCATCGTACATACTTTCAGTTAAATCAGTTTTTGAAATAACTTCACCTGCATGCATCATCAAGTGTTCAATAACTTTATATTCGTATGCAGTTAGTGAAATCTCTTCATCGTTAACTAATACGCGTTGCTCTGAGGTATTTAAACGAATAGGACCACAAGCAAACTCAGCCTGAGACCAGCGACCAGTTCGACGCAGTAGGGCACGCATACGTGCTAGTAATTCTTCGTGATGAAATGGTTTGTCGACATAATCGTCAGCGCCAGCTTCTAAGCCTTCGACACGATTCTGCCAGCGAGTTCTAGCGGTTAAGATAATGACAGGGTAGTCTTTTCCAGCATCACGTAATTTGCGGATTATTTCTAAGCCACTAACTTCAGGTAAGCCTAGGTCAACAATAGCGATATCAACAGGATATTCGAGAGCGTAATATAAGCCTTGAGAGCCTTCTGCAGCGGCATCTACAACATATCCCTCACTTTGTAATGTATCGATTAATTGTTCGCGGATATCCGCATCGTCTTCAACAACCAGTACTCTCATGGTGACCCCATTAATAAATATTGAAACATTTTTTAAAGTTATTATTGTATGTATAGATTAGATTGAAAAATGTTCAAACTTTATTTAATTAAATAAATGCAAATTTAAAGCAGATATTATACATATAAACGTTGGGGCGATAGGTTTTTTGTGTGGAGCGGAATTGTTATTGGTTTTGAACGATATTATCTATGAAACATCCTATTTGAATCATGTGAAATTCACCCTGATCTTCAAGGAATTTAATATGATGGCAATCAGGATTAGTATAAGTAGATTGTTTTTTAACTGAGAGCACTCTCCCATTCAAAATAGACTTAACCATACCGATCACTTCTAACTTCGTAATTGGTTGAGTTGGAATAACGCGTTCGATTGGCATGATGATAACTTCCGCATGCACCGTATGGAATGAGACTAGGCTCGTGCTTAGAGTTATTAGTAGCAAAAATGCTTTTAGCCGAGGATGCTTTAGCAGCGTAAACCTCATTTTAGTCCCCGAAACCTTTAGCGGTTTCATTAATTATTGGTATAGGACTCTATTTATCATTAAATCTATTAACCGAAGCTGAACGATTGCCTCAAGAGATTCATTTTATTAATTTTTAATGTGTGTTTTGATTATTCTGAGCGATATATTTAAGTGTTGGGTTAAACTGTAAACCTGGCTGATAGCGGTAATGTCCCGTAATTTTCATAGTGAACAATATATCTTCAAGTTTTGGTCCTTTCCCCATATTGTGAACAATC
The DNA here is from genome assembly GCA_938041705.1 of uncultured Cocleimonas sp. Lineage (GTDB taxonomy): Bacteria > Pseudomonadota > Gammaproteobacteria > Thiotrichales > Thiotrichaceae > Cocleimonas. Next base: position 17,528 of record CALISP010000299.1, read on the forward strand.
AAAGGGCGTGTTTTATCTTTGCTGACTTGATGCGTAACGATGCCAATATGCGGCATACTGGGCATCATATCCCAAGTAACCAAATCACCTGGCATATAGTCATTTGAGTCGGTGCTAATTGGTAAAGCTGCACCATGACGTTCAAAAAATACACGTAAATTAACTACTCGTCTGTGATCGATATTAGGATCAGGTCTAACTAGATTCCATTTTGGTAGATTAGGGTATTGAGCAAAGTTGTTAATCATGTCTCGATGGACTTGCTCTTGTAAATCAATACCAAGCTTTCTATAAGCGCGAATCACAACATCCGTGCATACACCAATATTGTTAGGAACATCGCCGCCTGGGTATCCTATTGGTATATATCTGCCGTCATACTTAACCTTGTGGTTCAGTCTTTCTAAAGCCGCATCGACTAAATCCACTGAAAACGCAAAACGTTGCATGGTTATGTCGCTAACTGGAGGTGGAACTAGCACAGGTGATTCTGCAAATACTGTGCTACTAAGTTGAGTAGCTGTAAGTATTAAAACTAACCCTATTTTTTGAATGAGCTTGTTAAGCTTCATTTTCAATGAAGTATTTAATAACATAAGGTCTCCCTAAGAATTTATGTTTTTATAGTCTTTGGATATAGTATTTATGCAGTAATTACAAAGGGTAATTAGATGCAGTTTTTACGTATTATTATAATATTTAACAGTGTTGAAATATCGAATCGCCCAAATCCGAATTCGACATAATAAACTGAATGGAATTAAATATACAGTTAAAATAGTGACTTATTAGAGTTAATTAAGTTCAATTGTCAGAAGTTTATTGGTTAATTTAATGAAACTTGTTAAGCTTATTTTGAATTTGCTAAAATTTCGTAATGACAAGACAATTATAAAAACAACAATCTAGATCTAAAACGATAAGATTTTAAAAAGGATAATGTCGACACCAATGAAACTTGATCAACCGCTTAAAATATTTCCAACTGCAATGCATCCCTGTTCCTACATTCCTGGTTTGATAGCTAGAAACGCAGTAGTTGATCCTGAGTACGATATGAATCCTGAGATCTATGATTACCTGATTCAAAATGGTTTTCGTCGCAGTGGTGAACAAGTCTATCGACCTTATTGTCATACCTGTGAAGAGTGCGTAACAACCCGTATCCCCGTTATAGAATTTAAACGTAGTCGAAGTCAAAAGCGCATCTGGAGAATGAATCAAGACCTCATCGTTAAAGTAAACACAAACGGCTTTCGTAAGGAATACCTACCGATTTATCAGCGTTACTTAGAAAGCCGCCACGAAAGTGCCGACTTCGAAGGTGTTGAGAAATTCTTGATGGCTAAATGGTGTGATGTTCATTTTTATGAATTTCATCAATTAGATGAAACCCAACAAGAAACCTTAATTGGTGTGGCGGTAACTGACCAAGTAAGCACTGGCTTATCAGCGGTGTATACTTTTTTTGAACCTGAAATAGCGAGTAAACGAAGCATGGGTGTGTTTGCTATTTTATGGCAAATTGAAAAGGCATGTGCTCAAAACCTAGAATATGTTTATCCAGGTTTCTGGATAAAAGATTGTCGTAAAATGAATTATAAATCTAATTATCAACCTATCGAAGGCCTTATCAAAGGCAAATGGGTTCCACTTGAAAAAGGCTCTTAACCAGAACTCGAATAAACCAAAGTCTAAAGTACGAGCGTTTATTAGATTTTTTTTATTATTAATATCGCTCGGTGCATTTGCAATAAGCGTTGCACAGATAGGTCAACACTGGAACTATCAAGAAGTCTTAAGTGATGTAAGTGAGCAAATTACTCGAAAAATAACACCCACTGATCTCTCAAATCGTATTCAAGAAGCAATTGATAATTCTGAGTTTGAAGAAGCTAAAAGCTATTTACTAATAGCTAAAGAGTATCAATTTGAAATTGACTACAGCAATTTCGAAAGCCAATTAAAACAAAAAGATAAAACACTTAATCGTGTCATTAAAAACGCCTCTGACTTTACCACTGGGTTTGTAAACGGCAAGAGTGTTAACTTGGCAGGTGTTGCAGGAGCTGTTAGTGCAGACTTTACGGTTGTTGGCGACATTAGAGATTTACGCAAAGAATATCTTAAATACCAAGCTAAAGAGCCAATCAATGAGTTAATCGTTGTCTTGTCAGGTACTGGCATAGGTTTAACTGCAATGACGGTGGCCTCTTTAGGTGCGACAGCTCCGGCTAAAACAGGAGTATCAACCATTAAGTTAGCTGTGAAATCTCAACGGCTAACGTCTAGATTTCAAAAACAATTACTCAAATTAGGTCGCAAAGTATTTAATTGGCGCAAATTTACACGTGGCATAAAACACGATAAAAGTATCAGCAGTATGCGTCGTGCGGTAAAAATCGCCTATCGACCCAAAGCACTTAAACCTCTGGAGAAAATAGCAGGGCAGGTGAACGCAATTCGTAAATCAAGCTCGACAGCAGACACTTTGTATATGCTTAAGTACGTTGAAAATACCAATGACCTGCGTCATTTAGAAAAAGTCACACT
>CALISP010000300.1 GCA_938041705.1 uncultured Cocleimonas sp.
AAATTTGGGTTTGATCTTCACTATATTAAAATTTTCGTTAAAGGCTATTTGCCGCAAACGATTATTTATGAGCCACATTTATCAGATGCTGATATTAATATTGTTCTTGAGCGTCCTTAATACAGTCTAAAAGACACCCCCTACTTTTACTCATTTTGTTCGTTATAAAATGTCTAAACTCCCTTTCTGCATAAGTAATAGAATTAATATATATTAAGAAAGATAAGCAAAACCCCATTCTCAGTGATAGGAACTAACCGTTATGCAACAACCAATGCAAACAGGAGACTATAAACTGTCTGATTACGTCTCTGATATTCGTCAATTGATGCAAGATGAGAGTAATGGGCAATTAATAAAATCATCTATTACAGAAGCTATTAAGCCTTTAGCTAAACGTTTAGCTGCATGCCGTAAATTCAAGAAAGACAAATATGGAGTCTGTGATGAGAAGCAAGGCTTCGGTGTGCATTTACTGCATGAAGAAGATAACCATGATTTGGGCGTATTTCTTTTATCATGGCTTCCTGGTCGTGGCACGAAACCTCATAACCATAAAACCTGGGCGGTTGTGGCGGCAATAGTAGGTGAAGAATACGAAACGTATTGGACTAGAAAAGACGATGGCAGCAAAGAAGGCTATGCTGAATTAGAAAAAACGGGTGAAGCCACAGTGAAAGCTGGCGATGTTTCGATTTTTTTAGCCGATGATATTCATTGCGTTACAAACCGTGGAGATAGTATTTCTCTGTCGTTACATACCTATGGTAAACACATTAATTATATAGGCAGGTCAGAGTTTGACCTTGAAACTAATTCAGAAATGCCAATGATGGTTTCTGTTGAAGAATGAATTTATACCAAGGAATTTAAGGGCTTTAATAGCTAGAACAAATAGACTTAAGGGGTAATAAATAAATAGTCACCCCCCTACTTTTAAGCTATTTGTTTGCGACTGTCTTTATAGTCTTATAGTTCTTTTCAACAAAAAATAAGGGACCATAAAGGCCCCTTATCTTTTTACTTTTCTACCTTCTCCACTTACGCTTTAATCAAACTAACTATCAAACCAATTTTCTTCAAAGCATCAGAAACACCAATGTTATATACATAATTAACTTTTGGTATGGTACTTAAGTACCGTTTTTAGAATTTGAAATATGATTTCAAAGTGATTAAGCATTAATTTTTAATTAAAATTATTAGAAAGATACTCTCCTTTTATTGATCTATTTTCCTCTTTAGTTTTGGTTTTTTCTTATCATTAAATTATTTATTGAAAATAATTCACAAATAAATTACTTAAATTTTAAGCACCAATAAAACGCCCATAATTTATCAAACTTTAGATTCTTTTAAACCCTATTAATCATTCGTTTAGAGTAAATTTCTTCATATTTAGAATGAGGTATTTAATCGTCTTTATTTTCCATTTTTAGCAGTTTAATTCATAAATTTTAAAACAAACATTGGAACTTTCGCGCTGTAGCGCGGCTCTCATTTAACGTGTAGCAAAAAAGATACATGTATCATTTTAGATACACTTGCGAATGAGAATGCTTTTAAGACTAAACTTATGGAGAATGAAAATGGATATTAAGAATAGACAGTTAAGTAAATCAATTATTGCGAGTACGGCTATAGTATTTAGTCTAGGAATGGGGGTTGTAGGATCGATTGCATCTGCTCATGAAGGCGGTTATGCCAGCGGCGGAAATGGCAACGTTTTACGTGATGGTAATGGCAATTGTGTCAGAGCAACCTATGGTAATGCATATCCAGAATGTGAGCCTGCTGTTGCAAGAGCTCAATCAATTTCGAAACCACCAGAGCCAGTAATTGTTGTACCAAAACCTGTGGTGGGCGCTGTGGTTGAACCAAAGCCAGTCGTTATAACAAAACCAAAGCCAGTATATATCACTAAGACATTGAGCTTAAACGAAGCAGCAGGAGCAAACTTTGGTTTTGATAAAGATAACTTAAGCAACAAAGCTCAAGCTCAATTAGCGACGTTTGCAAATGAAGTTAAGCGTTCAAATATTGAACCATCAAGTGTTTCAGTTGTTGGACATACAGATAGTACAGGTCCTAAAAACTACAACCAGACATTGTCAGAAAAACGTGCAAATTCTGTTGCGAGTTATTTAGCAGGCCAAGGTATCGATAGAGCGAAAATGCAAGTTTCAGGTCGTGGAGAATCACAACCTGTTGCGAGTAATAAATCGAGAACCGGACGTGCAGAAAACCGTCGTGTTGATATTCGAGTTTCGGGACAACGTACGATATCTGTAAAGCAATAGTGGTTTATGAATAACCGTCGGTAATAACTATAAAAACGATATGAGTGTATTTAAGGCCAGAGTTATTCTGGCCTTTTTTTATGGATTTAAAACGGTTATACCGGAACCAACTTCTTCATTATCGTTTCAATCACTTCTTTATTTATAAGTATACGATTGTGACCCAATTTCTCTGTGGTGAATAATTTAGAACCTGCCCATGTTGCCAATAACTCTTTTGCTTGTGTATAGGGAACGAGTCGATCACTGCGATCATGGATGATCAAGCCATCTAATGTAAATTGTTTTGCTACTTGGGTTAATGATTCAGTTTCATAGGGGGTTTTCAAAATATCTTCGATACTATTGATTAGTTCTTGTTTTATTTTTGCTGACGCTCCAATCGTTGTACAAAAACTATCAATGATAAATTCCATAGAAGTGGGTGCGCTTATAGATACGAAATGCTTCGGTTTTATTCCCGTTTTAATAGCATACCCTGAACAGACTGCGCCAAATGAATGACTGATGATAGCGAGTAAGTCTTCTTCTTTAGCAGCCAACATTTGTATGACTTCACTCACTTCGAGTATGTTGGTTTTCTTTCCAGGAGAAAAACCATGGGCTGGTAAATCGAATAACACCACCCTCAGGTTTTTATCTAATAGCTGTCTTGCAATGGCAGACAGGTTCCATGCTGATCCTTCCCAACCATGCACTAATAAAACGGTTGGACCTTCACCAGCTGAATAAACGCGACATTTACTTTTACTTCCATCTGTTTTTACATAGCCACACCAGTGTTGATGTAAATTAGGAATATCTGGGAGTTTTTGTTTTGTTGCACGTGGTGAAAAAAACAATTTGATGGCGAATTTTTTTGCCAAACTTGGAGAGGTTTTTTCTAATACTGAGGTAAGTGTACGAATCACTTTTAATATATTAATTTTCATAATGTTACTCCTTTCTGCTTTATTTTAAATAAAACCGATCGGTCTTATTATTTCGAAAAAAAAGTTCTCGGATTAAATTTGGATAAATTGGTTTAAACACTATTCATTTTGACAGTCCAATATACAAATGGTTTTCTAAATAGGATTCTAAACAATAAATCATTGCTGCCACTGCTTTGTCATCAGTAAAAGCTTTAGTTAACAACAAAGAGCCTTCAATACCTGAGAAAATTGTTAGTGCAATACTTCGTGGTTCGATATCTGTTTTGAATTCTCCCTGTTTTTGTCCTCTTATAACTATAAACTCCAGCATTTTTAGGAGCCTTTGAGTTTTTTGACGCGCTAGAGAAATGAGTTTTGGATTAGTGCCATCTGCATCTACTATTGTATTAAGAACTGGACAACCTCCTTCGATAACTGGATTTGCTGAATAATTTCGGTAAAACTCCAGTATGGCAATCAGTCGGTCTTTATCCGTTTCCTTTGCGGAAGTAACATCTGCTAGTTTTTTTTCTAGTAAAGCCATGGAGTATTTGAATGCTTCTAATGCAATTTCATCTTTATTTGAAAAGTGATTATAGATACCCCCTTTCTTTAAACCGGTAGCGGTCATAATGTCTGACAGAGAACAACCTGTGTATCCTTTTATATTAAAAAGATCTGCAGATTTTTCAATTATCATTTCTTTTGTAGATTGACCTTTACTCATTATAAGTCTCATTAAGACCGATCGGTCTTTTTATTATAGTCTGCATTGTTTTAAACAGCAAATTGAATATATATTAAGAATAAAACTTGTCATGGCTTAATTAAAAAAAAACACCTGCCTACTTTTATGATATTTTTTTGAGAAGTTTTTCAATATACATAAATATCATAAAGCATTGATATTTATAATTTTTAAAAGAATTAAGACTCATATCATTTAAGAAAGTATTTTACCAAAAAATAGGCTTTCAAAATTTAAAGGAGTTTACCCTTAGTCGGGGTTATTTGTTTACATACAATATCTGTATAAAGCTAAATATATATATAACGCAAAGTATTATTTTTATTTAAATGGATAATATATAGATCAATATACTGTTATTAATAACTTCATCAAGGAATATTAACCACTAAACTATGAATATAAATTAAATTAATTTACTTAAACCACTTTTATATAATTTACTCACTCTCGTTACTTTTTATCTCATTTTTTGAAGTTTTTTTCTTTTTAAATATAAACACACGATTCATATTTGGTTTTATAACTATGGAATCCTTAGGAAAACTAAGGAGTCAATATGCTAGTATTGCGCGTCAATACACCCACGTATAATTAATACAATATGATTCCATCTACATTATTAGGCACCGCCATCATCCCCAATGACGGTGGTGAACTAAGATTGACTCAACGCGGCGATGATTTTTCTATTCATTTAAAAGGTTTACGTGGCGAGTTAATGAATAGTCGGGTGAATTCATCTGAGCTTGCTTTAGCTGAATTAGGTTGCGCACATATTCAAGGCGCGAAAAATACTAAAGTGTTAGTCGGTGGATTGGGTATGGGCTTTACTTTGTCAGCAGCGCTTAAGGCTACGTCATCAAATGACGATGAGAGCCTTGAGCAATGCTCTAAAGTTACTGTTGCTGAATTAGTATCAGGTGTTGTTGAATGGAATAAAGGACCGCTAGGCGAATGTGCAGGCAGACCATTAGATAATAGCCGGACTATAGTGTACTTGGGTAATGTGGCCGAGCTGTTTAAAACAAAGAAAGAAAAATGGGATGCTATTTTATTAGATGTCGATAATGGCCCCGAAGGTTTTACGCACGCAAATAATAATAATTTGTATTCATTGAATAGCTTACTCGCGATAAAACAAACCCTCCGACCAAAAGGCATGTTAGCAATATGGTCAGCTTGGCATGACCCTAAATTCACACATCAATTGAAGAAAGCACGTTTCGATGTAGATGTTAAAACGGTTAGAGCCCATAAAGGCAAAGGTAGTCGACATACTATTTACTTGGCTAAAAATAAGTAAGATAAATGACACCCCCCTACTTTATAGGCTTTAGTTAAAAGCCATTCCCCGTATTGTTCTCATTTCACTTCAATCTCAGCTCATAAAAAGCTCGGTTGATGAGTTTTTATTGAGTTAGACTATTACTATTACAAACGTTATGGTCATCAAAATGCCTCAAAAATACCATTTAGCCCAACTGAATATCGCAGATGCAAAAGCTGATAGCACTTCAGAAGTTATGCAGGGTTTCTTTTCAAGAATTACAGAAATTCATAACCTTGCAGAAGGTTCACCAGGTTATGTATGGCGCTATGATGATGAGGAAGGTGCTGATGTAGCTGAACGTGTATTTGGCAATCCTTTAATGCTGATCAATATGACACTATGGGAAGATATTGATTCTCTTAGGCATTTTGTTTACAAGTCGATACATAAGGAATTAATTCAAGGTCGCGAGGCTTGGTTCAATAAAATGCCAGAAATGTATCAAGTGATGTGGTGGGTTCCTGTTGGTCACATACCAAGCATTCAAGAAGCTAAAGATAAATTAGAATTGTTGCGTAAGCATGGTCCTACGGCTGAAGCATTTACATTTGCTAAAAAGTTTGACCCTTCATAGGAATAATATCCTGTTCTATGCCTCAGCCTACCTAAACATTTTCTTACGAAAATTTGTCTACTACATACTGGATTCCTAAGTAATCACAGCAGGCACATTTGCTAAGAAGTTTGAATCTGATAGTTAGTTATAAAATAATGGTGTGAGATATGAATTTTGATCTTGAAACATTAACCATTCGCAAACCATTGTGGGTCGCTTTATCCGATCTGTTTTTAGATACTGAGCTTCAAGAACATGATTTAGCGTTTATAGCTAAAAGGATGAAGGAGTCTGGCTATTCACTGGAAGAGGTTCACGATATTTTGATGGTAGAAGTTTTGCCTGTGTGCATTGCAAATCTATATTCAGTTGCTGGAGAATGGGCAGGATTCAATGAGAACTGGGTAGTTAAAACAATCATTTCAGCAAGACGTCCAAATCGCTTTAGGCAATGGATGAATCGTCGTAGTTTTTGGATGATAAAGAATGAGTGGGAAGAAGTTGTGAAACGATACCATCATTTATAAAAACTAATCCTCATTATATGATCAGTGCTTTTACTCTTTTTATCTATTCCATACTGAAATAATTTCTCATTATTTTAATTCTTGTCTATTCAGTGAATAGCGATCTCTTTAATAAGCTTAAGTAAATATAAACATCTAATTAATTAAGGCGTTTTCAAACCCTTACTGACATAATCCCGCCCTATGAAATCCTATATCCCATTGATTAAAAATGATTGGCGTTTGCTAATGTTCGGCTTTGTCATGATGTTTTTTTCTAGCCCTGGACAAACCTATTTCATTTCTTTATTTGGTGGTGAAATTCGCCAAGATTTATCACTCAGCCATGGTGAATTTGGTGGGATTTATTCAGCTGCGACTTTAGGCAGTGCGTTGATATTACTATGGAGCGGCACACTATTAGATAAAATTGATTTACGTAAATTCGCTTTGGGTGTCGTTATTGCACTTGCAGTAGCATGCTTATTGATGTCTACATCACAAAATATGTTTATGTTATTTCTAGCGATTTTAGGCTTACGACAATTAGGTCAAGGCTTGATGTCGATGAGTAGTTCATCGACTATGATGCGTTATATTCCAGCCAATAAGAGTAAGGCTAACTCATTGGCTAGCATGGGTTATTCAGCTGCTGAAGCAATGTTTCCAAGTATCATTATACTGTTATTATTAAGTTTTACTTGGCGTCAATCGTGGCTAATTATTGCATTGGTATTAGTGCTTTGTGTGCCTTTACTAATGCTATTTACACTTCGTGAATATCCAAAAAAGCATCAACAATATCTTGCTGACTTAGCTGGCAATCACAAGCAAAAAAACACTAATTATTCAAAATCAAAAAGACAATGGACACGACAAGAAGTGATTCGTGATCCGCTGTTTTATCTATTTATTCCCGGCTTGGTTTCACAGTCAATGTTGTATACCGGCTTTATGTTTCATCAAATTCATCTGATCGAAGAGAAGACATGGTCGCTACCTTTTTGGGGAAGCTTGTTCATTCTGTTTTCATTGACATCTATTGTCATGAGTCTATCTATTGGCGCTTTGTCTGACAAAGTAGGGGCTGTGAAATTAGCACCTTTTACTGGCCTTGCTGGAGCCATTGGCTTGTTAGTATTATCTAGTTCTAACAGTCAATGGGTAGCAATTGCCTTTATGTTGTTAATGGCTGTTTCGACAGGTGCTCAAGCGGCGCTTTCTGCGCCTTTTCTTGCAGAAAGATACGGTAATAAACACTTTGGTTCGATTAAATCCCTAGGAACTTTCACGATGGTATTGATGAGTGCCGTATCACCCGTATTAATTGGATGGTTTATTGATCAGGGTGTGAGTATTGATACTTTGGCGAGAAGCTTTTCAATCTATGCTTTTGCGATTTTTGGCCTAGCTTATCTGGCTTATCGTTTATCTTTAAGGGAATAATAATAGAAAAAGATAGATAAATTGATACACAAACACTACTAACATTTCACGTAATATGTTAATTTAATTTTTCAATGAATATGGAGTGTTTTAAAAATGAAAGATACATTCGAAAAATTCAGTTCAATCACAGTTGGTTTCCATTGGATAATCGCTATAGCTGTGATTGGCATGTTGGCGTTTGGTATTTACATGGAAGACTTGCCAGACAGCCCTGAAAAAGGTGATCTATACGGAATACATATTTCCATAGGCGTAATAGTCTTAGTAGTAGCATCACTTCGCATAACATGGCGCATTATCAATAAATTTCCAATTCCATTAAGTACAATGCCTAAATGGCAAGAACGTATTGCTAAGTTGGCACATTGGGTTTTGATTATTGGTACTGTAATGATGCCCATCTCGGGACTAATGATGAATCTAGGTGGAGGACGGTCGTTGAATATCTTTGGATATGAACTAATAGCTGAATCCGGTATTGAGAATGAATTCCTTTCTGGTTTTGGTCACACGGTTCATGAATTTGGTGGAAAGCTACTTATTATATTTGTAGTGTTACATGTTATTGGAGCAATCAAACACCAATTCATTGATAAAGACGGTACGATTAGTCGTATGGCTGGAAAACGAGTGATAAGTAATTCTGATAAGCTGTAAGCTTTACAACAATCTTACAAAAAGAACTACAGACACACCCTATTTTGAATAGCTATATGAGTTGTCGTCATTGCCCACAAAGAATGTCGTACTAACACTCTAATGAACGATATTTCCAATGAAATCAATCCGTCAAACCATCAACACGGTGATTCTCACGTTCATAATGAATGGGCAAAGCACGACCGTATAAATGTTTAGAATGAGCAGGTCTATTAACGCTATAAGGATCAGTAACGTAAGTTGGCAAAGCTATTACTCGGCGTTGCTTGCCGGTGATTCTGGTGACGCGATGCATAGAAAAACGCCCTTTGAAAATCTGCATATCACCTGGACGCAAATCTAGTTCTTTTACTCTTTCTCTGCCACCTTCTAATACCTCTTTTACTGCTTTAAAGTTCTCATCAGCAGTTGATCGCAAATCAGCCGCGTACTCGAAAACCCCTCCTGATTCTGATTCTTGAACCAAAATACTCACTGTGAATTCATTGCCATCAAAATGCCACGGAAAGTAATTATCGGGATCCATGATTGAATATGGGTTGCAGCCTAAAGGGTCAGACCAAATATATAGTGGCGATACGCCTAAACATTTGCTGATAAATTGGGTGATTATTTCTGAGGCGTAAATAGTCCGTAAATCAGATTCATCTTCCAAAATATCAGAGTTAATATAGCCACTAGAACGCTCTTGAAAACTGCGCTTTGGATGACCTTCGGGTAAGGATGGATCGTCCTTATTGAAATATGGAGTATGACTACCTTTTGACCAGAATGTTTGATCATAAAGTCTATCTGCTTCGGATCGCATGCGATCTAATGACTCATTTTTAACAAAGTCTTTTATTAATGCGCAACCGTCATAATCTAATTTTTCACGACAATCTTTAACCAATTCTTTTGTTATTGGATTATCTAGATCATCAATAGGATATTTTTTAAGATCAATGATCTGACTGATATCAGGAAATTTATCAATGTTCATATTTAACCTTGCTGTCTAGCGTATATGTCTAACGCAAATGTCTAACGCAAATGTCTTTGCATGTCATAAATACCCTCAGGCATCTCGCCATTTTCCATTAACAGAATATTTTTGACTATTACCTTTGCTCCGCTGGAGGCATAGGTTGAGCCAGAGATATGAGGTGTTATCGTAACTTTGGGATGATTCCAAAACGGGTGGTTTGCAGTTAATGGTTCAAGATTCACCACGTCTAATACGGCATGCTTTATTGCATCATGATTTAAACTATCGAGCAGATCACTTTCATCAACGACCCCACCACGACTTATGTTGACCAACGATGTTTGAGTAGACAATTGTGATAAAAAGTCTGCATTGATTAAACCTTTAGTTTTATCATTCATCGGCAAACAATTAATAACTACATCCCTATCTCGAATAGCGTTATAGAGTTGCCCTATGCCTGCATGAGTTTTTATTTTGTTCATAGGCTCTGGTGGAAAATCTTTCGTTTTAAAATCCCATGCTTCTACTTGATAACCGGCATATTGAATAGTCTCTGCTAATTTCTGAGCAATACGTCCTAATCCTAAAATGGTTACTTTAAATTCAGAGATGAGTTTTATCTCTAAACGTTGCCATATTTCTTGATTCTGTTGTTGCTTATAATCAGCAAAGCGACGATGAAAGTGGGTTACCCAATACAAGCCGTAATTAGCCATATCTTCTGCAACCACAGGATCAAGTAGCGGCACTAAAGGCACATTAGGTAAATTATCATCAAGTAAGAGATGTTCCATCCCAGCACCTAAAGAAAACACTGCACGCAAATTGGGATAGTTTAGTAAGTCTCTTTTGGGGTGGTTCCACACAAGTGCGTAATGTACAGATTCGACATCTGAAATTTTAGGGTAAAGTTGCAGTGACATAGATGGTAATTGTTGCTGTAAATGTTTCTGCCAGTGCTCGTTACCGTAGCCATTATTATTGAGAAGTATTGCCATACTGGTATTTTTAGCGAATTCTTTTCACAAATCAAATGAATATAAACCATACTTAATATCAATATTATTCATTTAAGAGCTTAAAACTTAACCTCTATGTATATCGATCATATTAAAACCTTTCTTGAAGTAGCTAGCTCCGGTAGCTTTCAACTTGCCGCAGAGAAGCTCTTTGTGACCCAATCGACCGTGAGTGCACGTATAAAAGCATTAGAGGAATCATTGAATCGTACTCTTTTCTTGCGTAAACGTAATGGCATTGAAATGACTTCTGGCGGACAGCGCTTTCATCCTCATGCATTAACTGTCATGCAAGCATGGGCTCGTGCTAGACAGGAAGTAGCTTTGCCAGAATCACTAGAATCTATTGTGAATCTAGGAATCCAACTTAATCATTGGGAACATTTTGCAGTACCTTGGTTAACTTGGATGGAGCAATATTCACCAAATAATGCGACACAGATTACTGCGGCATATTCTGAAGATTTAATCCGACAAGTACGGAATGGTGTTTTAGAATTGGCAATCGTTTCGCAAATTCAACAATGTCCTGGAATTTCTATTGAACATTTATTTATTGATGATTTGGTACTGGTTTCAACTGAACCTCGTAAGTCAACCGATGCTCAAGTGCCTGGATATATTTTTGTTGACTGGGGTGAATCTTTTAAAGAGCAACATAGCTTAGCATTCCCTGATACACCAGCGCATCGAATGACTATTGGGCTAGCGGCTGTCGCTATGAACCATGTTCTCAAACACAGTGGTTCAGGTTATTTTATTCGTAGTATGGTGCAAAAAATGATTGATGATAAAACAATACACCTCGTTGAAGATGCCCCTACATTTGAATATCCAATTTATATGGTTTATCAAGAAGGAGCTAAAGATAAAACACTGGTTGCCACAGCTATTGATGGCTTAGTTAATATCAGTAAGTCATTTGAGTAACACAATCTATTAACCAAAAGTTAATCAAACAATATTGATATAAAACAACATTTATATTTGTTTTACTTGTTTAATAAACTCAGGCAAATTTCGTATTGTTTCTATAACAATACTGATGCCTTAGTAGATATAGCTAGTAATCACGGCTCAGGAATAGGTTTAATATTATGAAAATAGCATTTTTTGGTGTCGGTAATATGGGAAACCCTATGGCCGCTAATCTTATTCGTAGTGGTGAATTTGATGTTAGTGTTTTTGACCTAGATAAAGACAAGGCAGAGGGTTTAATTGCCTTAGGCGCTAAATGGATTACAAATATTACTAAAAGTATAGCGGAGGCAGATGTAATTTTAAGCTCTCTGCCCGGCCCTATTCAGATCAAAGCCTTTGGAGATAATGATGTTTTCCCC
>CALISP010000301.1 GCA_938041705.1 uncultured Cocleimonas sp.
AAGTATCAGCAAATTGCATAATAGGCTTTTTATATTCATCAGGACTTACACCTTCAACCACTAAGCCAAATTCATCCATAATGAACATAACACGGCGAGCTTCTTCGCGACTTAAACCTTCACGTACCAAACCATCTTGAATAACTTTAGCAACACCGACACCGCCAGCACCTGCTCCAACTACGATAATTCGTTGATCGACAAGATTCTCGCCTTTCATTTTACAAGCACTTAGTAAACCAGCTAAGACTACTGCGCCAGTACCTTGGATATCATCATTAAAACTTGGAATTTCTTTTCTATAGCGCTCAAGTACTGCATAAGCTACATCTTTAGCAAAATCTTCCCATTGGATGATTGCTTTAGGCCAGCGCTTTTTAACCGAAGCTACAAACTTATCAAGCATCACAAAGTATTCATCGCCAACTAAGCGCGGTTCACGAACACCTAAATATCCTGCTTCAACACGTAGATCTTCTCGGTCAGTTCCAACATCAAGATCAACGGGTAGCGTATTAAGAGGACTCAATCCACCACCAGCAGTATATAAAGCCATTTTTCCAATACAAATAGCTAGACCACCATGACCTTGGTCACCAATACCTAATATTGCTGAAGAGTCAGTTGCAACAATCATTCGAACATCATTCCATGGATAATTTGAAACGATATCATCTGCGCGAGCAATATTGTTTGCAGTAAATGTTAATCCGCGAGGTGATCTGTATAGTGAGCTGTACTTTTGTACCGCTTTACCAACAGTTGGTGTATAGATAATCGGCATCATTTCTTCGAGATGGGCGGATATTAAAGCAAAATAAAGTACTTCATTACGTTCTTGGACTGCACGTAAGAATTGATACTTTGCTAGGTCATCTGGCTCATTTAAGTAACCGTTATAAAGACGAACAACTTGATCTTCTAAAGTTACAACCACTGGCGGTAACAAACCTTCTAAGCCTAATTCGATTCGTTCTTTTTCAGTAAAAGCAGTTCCTTTGTTTAATGCTGTTAAACGAAGTACTTCAATCCCGCGGGAATAGACTTCTAAGTAATGACCATTGTCATTATTCTTAACATCAAAGAAGCGACTTTGTGGTAGATTATTTTGGCTCATATTGTTTATGATTGCTCGCGCTTTAATTGGTAACGGTATTGATGAAGCAATGGCTCAGTGTAACCATTGGGTTGCTCTGCACCTTTAAGCGCAAGTTCTAATGCTGCTTTGAAAGCGGTGCCATCAAAACCAGGAGCCATTGGGTTATATAATGGATCGCTTGCGTTTTGATTATCAACTAACACTGCCATACGTTTAAATGCTTCAGTAACTTGCTTTTCAGTACATAGATCATGGTGTAACCAATTTGCAATAATCTGGCTTGAGATACGTAATGTTGCTCTGTCTTCCATGAGTCCAACATTATGTGAATCTAGAACTTTTGAACAGCCTACACCTTGATCAATCCATCGCACTACATAACCTAGAATACTTTGAGCACTGTCATTTAATTCAGCAACGAGTTTTTCTTCACTCATAACATAATCTTTTGGAATTAAGGGTATCGTTATTAGATCCTCAATCGGAGTATTCTTACGCTCAGATATAGCATCTTGGACAACTGATACTTTCACATAGTGATAATGCATAGCATGTAACGTAGCAGCAGTTGGAGAAGGAACCCAAGCACAATTAGCACCTGAAAGTGGATGACCAATTTTTTGTTCTAACATATCTGACATCAAATCTGGCATTGCCCACATGCCTTTACCAATTTGTGCTTTACCTTTTAATCCACAAGCTAAGCCACTATCTACATTTCTATCTTCATAGCTTTTGATCCATGGTTGGTTTTTAATTTCGTTCTTAGGTAAAAATGGACCAGCTTCCATACTTGTATGAATTTCATCACCGGTACGATCAAGAAAACCAGTATTAATAAAAATTAAGCGTTCACGTGCTTCATATATGCAAGCTCGAAGATTACAACTGGTACGTCTTTCTTCATCCATGATGCCAATTTTCATGGTGTTTTTAGGTAAGTTTAATGCATTTTCAATAGCACCAAATAGATCTACAGTGAAACGTACTTCCTCTGGTCCATGCATTTTTGGTTTAACGATATACTGACTATTCTGGCGTGAATTTTTATAAGGACTATTTCCTCTGAAATCATGTATTGAGCATAGTGCAGTAACAACACCATCCATAATTCCTTCGGGAATATTTTCTCCATCATAGGTGATCGCATCTGTGGTCATTAAATGGCCTACATTACGAACTAATAAAATACTACGGCCAGAAAGTACTAATAATTTACCATTCAAATCATCATATTTTCGGTTTGCATTTAATTTTCTTGTGATTGATTTGCCATTTTTTTCCATGGTCTCTTCAAGATCACCCTTCATAAGACCCAACCAGTTTTTATAAACTAGTATTTTATCTTCAGCATCTACAGCAGCAACAGAGTCTTCACAATCTTGAATAGTCGTTAGCGCCGATTCTAATATTACATCTTTAACTCCAGATTTAGAAAGTTGTCCGATAGGTGAATTAGGATCCACTTGGATTTCTATATGAGTACCGTTGTGTTTGAACAGCAAACTAAAACTATTTTCTTGTTCCGTATAACCTATAAATGCATCATTGTTTTCAAGCTCTGTAGCTACGCCATTATCTAAAGTAATAGCCAGACCTCTTTTTTCACCAGGCTTTCCAGTTAATTGATATGAAGTAACATGGGTATGAAAACCAAACTTTAATGGAAGGGCTTTATCTAAAAACTCATTTGATAATGAGATTACCTTTTCACCGCGCGTATCATTAAACTTTTTACCTTTAGCGTATTCCCCTTCATCAGGGATAACATCAGTGCCATAGAAAGCATCGAATAAGCTACCCCAACGAGCATTTGCTGCATTCAAGGCAAAACGAGCATTATTTATTGGTACAACTAGTTGTGGGCCAGCAATAGTAGCTATTTCAGGGTCTATGTTTTCTGTTCGAATATTAAAACGTGGTCTATGTTCTGGTTTCTTAACAATAATATAACCAATATCACTTAAAAACTGTTTGTAAGCAGCGGCATCAAAGGGGTTTTCGCGGTTTTCTAGATGCCAAGCATCAATTTTTGCTTGAAACTCATCTCTAATATCTAAAAGCTCTCTATTTTTCGGCATGAACTCATTCAAAATATCTTGAAATGATTTCCAAAA
>CALISP010000302.1 GCA_938041705.1 uncultured Cocleimonas sp.
TTGACCTGAACCAACATCTAAATGACTCATTTGTTTCCTTTCTCCAATAAATATAAATTTGTTAACACGATAGTTAGTCTATCATATTCTTTAAAAGTTCTAAAAAAAGCGTGTAAAACATAGTGTCTTTTCGCTAAAAGCCGCAATTATCAAGATAAAAAGACACCCCCCTACTTTTGATACCTTTTTACTTAACCAATCATCATAGAAGCCGCTTCAAGTTCTTCACTAAGCTTCATCCATTCTACTTCAACATCGTTTAATTCTTTGTCTAATTTAGCCTTATCAAACAATACTTTTTTTAAACTCTCTTTCTTTTCTTCTAGATAAATATCAGGGTCAGTGAGTTGTTTTTCAAGTCCTTCTTTTTTATTAGTCAGTTCATCTAATTGCTTTTCTGACTTTTTAAGTTTATTCATTAGAGGTTGCAATTCTTTTCTACGTTGAGCATCTTGTTGGCGCTGTTCTTTTTTTGACAAGCTAGCGAATTCTTGCTCTTCGAAGCCTACCTCAATCATAGAGCTTGAGCTATTTATTAGTTTTGCATTCTTTGCTGATAGTGTGGCTTGATTAATAAATACAGCGTAATCATCCAAATCACCTTCGAATGCTTCCGCTTTGTGGTCATGCACAATTATCAACTCGTCGGTTACCGTTTTCAATAAATGACGATCATGAGAAACTATTACCATAGCGCCAGCAAAGCCTTGCAGCGCAACACTAAGTGCATGACGCATCTGCAAATCTAAATGATTAGTTGGCTCATCGAGCAATAATAGGTTCGGTTTTTGATACACCAATAGTGCCAATACTAATCGAGCTTTCTCACCACCTGAAAAAGGCTTTATCGGCTCGTCTACTCGCGCACCTTGAAAACCAAAGCCACCAAGAAAATTACGTAAGTCTTGTTCTCGCGCACGTTTATTACCCGTTACATCCATGGCTTTGTCAATATCACGCAACTGCTCCAAGGCACTTTGATCAAGATTTAATTGCTCTAATTGGTGCTGGGCAAAATAGCCAATTTTCAAGTCCTGTGCATGCCATGATTCGCCAGTTTTAGACGTTAACTCTCCTGCTAAGTATTTAATTAGCGTTGATTTACCCGCGCCATTTGGTCCTATCAAGCCGATACGCTGACTTGGCATCAATTGTAGTTTTAAATTTTCAACAATCATCGTATCGCCATAACCAATCGCAGCATCTTCTACATTGATTAGGCGTTCAGGGAGTTTATCAGGCTCGAAGAATTTGAAGTTAAATGGAGAATCAATCTGAGCTGCTGATATTTCTTCCATACGCCCTAACGCTTTCAATCTGCTTTGAGCTTGCTTTGCTTTAGTTGCTTGGGCACGAAAACGATCCACATATTTTTGCATATGCGCCTTCTCGCGTTGTTGTTTTTCGTAAGCACTTTGTTGTTGTGCCAAACGTTCAGCACGAATTTTTTCAAATCCGGTGTAGTTGCCCGTATATAAAATGAGTTTTGCATGTTCGATATTTGCGATATGTTTAACTACAGCATCAAGGAACTCACGATCGTGAGAAATCAGTATCAAGGTACCTTGATAACTCACCAACCAACTTTGCAACCAAATAACTGCATCTAAATCTAGATGATTTGTTGGTTCATCTAAAAGCAACAGATCAGAACGACACATAAGTGCCTGAGCGAGATTTAAACGCATTCTCCAGCCACCAGAGAAGCTGTTAACAGGATTATTAATTTGATCTTGTGAGAACCCTAGGCCATGCAACAAGGTTGCCGCTCGACTTTCAGTGGTATAACCATCAATAGCATCAAGGCGCGCATGTAACTCGCCTAAATGCGCTCCTTCTGCCTTTTCCAACTGCTTATGAAGCTCTACGTACTCGGTATCACCTTGCAAGGTATAATCTAAAGCACTGATCTCTGCTGCTGGAGTTTCTTGTGCAACATGCGCTACCACCCAATTTGGTGGGATACTAACCGTTCCTTCATCATTGCCTAATTCATTCCGTAGCATTGCAAACAAACTGGATTTACCTGTGCCATTAGCCCCTGTTAGGCCTACCTTATAGCCAGGATGAATACTGATTGAAACGTCTGATAAGAGTTTTTGTGGGCCACGGCGTAAGGTAACATCTGAAAGTACGATCATAGAGTTTGATAATTAATGGAAGTTAGGGAAAGGGGTTTAAATCTAATGTAAAAAGAGACACCCCCCCACTTTTGACTACTTTTATTATTTAAATAGACAATATCGCCTTGCGATAAAACTGCAATTCTTCAATAGATTCCAATACATCATCCAAAGCCAAATGCGCTCCTTTTTTTGTATATTGAGTCAAAACTTCTGGCTTCCATCTTGCTGCAAGTTCTTTAAGCGTACTCACATCGAGGTTACGATAGTGGAAATAATCTTCTAGTTCAGGCATTTCACGCGCCATAAAACGGCGATCTTGGCAGATACTGTTACCACACATTGGCGAAGAACCTTTTGGCACAAAGTCTTCTAAAAATTCAATCGTTGCTAATTCTGCTTGAGCCATAATGAACTCACTTTTTTGTACTCGCTCAATTAAGCCTGAGTCACCGTGATGTTGTTGATTCCACTCATCCATCATATTTAATACATGGTCTTCCTGGTGAATTGCGATTACTGGTCCTTCTGCCAATATATTTAAATCTTTATCCGTTACTACGGTCGCTATTTCAATGATTGTGTCTTGAAAAGTATCTAAGCCTGTCATTTCCAGATCAATCCAAATCAAATTATTCTTGTCTTGGCTCATAGGTTATAATTTACCCTTTAAAAATCAATAAAAAGCCTTACTTTATATCACATGCATACATTTACTATCATTTTTATCATATTCCTATTAATTACCTCTGGCGTTCAACTTTGGCTCTCATTACGACAAGCTAAACATGTTGCTGCACATAGAGCCAAAGTCCCTGAAGAATTTTCAGACAAAATTACACTAGAAGAACATCAAAAAGCGGCAGATTACACCCATGACAAAGGATCGTTTGGTCGTTTAAATTTAATTATTGGCGTAGTTGTATTATTACTTTGGACCTTAGGTGGTGGTTTAGAATGGCTCGATAACCTAGTGCGCTCTTATGGACTAGGCCTTTTAAGTACTGGTGTAGCGGTTATTATCGTTTTTTCAATTATTTCAAGTGTCGTTGATATTCCCTCTTCTCTATACAGTAGTTTTGTCATCGAAGAAAAATTTGGATTTAATAAGTTAACTCTTAAAGTCTTTTTCATGGATATGATTAAAGGCGCGGTCTTATCCGTAGCCATTGGTATTCCTTTAATTTTATTAGTGCTTTGGCTAATGGAGTCTGCAGGTGACCTATGGTGGTTATATGCTTGGGCAGCCCTTACGGCATTCTCGATAGCAATGATGTGGGCATATCCTAAATTTATTTCTCCTATATTCAATAAGTTTGAACCACTGGAAGAAGGTGAAGTATTAGATAGAGTAAAAGGCCTATTAACCAAAACAGGCTTTAACTCTGATGGTGTATTCGTTATGGATGGATCGAAGCGTTCTAGTCATGGAAACGCTTACTTTACTGGTTTCGGCAAGACTAAACGGATTGTATTTTTTGATACATTACTTAAAGGACTCAGTCCAAAACAAGTTGAAGCAGTATTAGCCCATGAGTTAGGGCATTTTAAACACAAACATGTATTCAAAGGCATGATCGTATCCATGACGATGACTTTAATTGGTTTTGCCGTTTTAGCATGGCTAATGAAGCAAGAATGGTTTTTTACTGCATTGGGAGTTCAGCAATCTTCAACTTACATGGCACTACTGTTATTTTTATTGGTTAGCCCTGCTTTCACTTTCTTTATTGGGCCTATTATGTCACGCTGGTCACGTAAACATGAATTTGAGGCAGATGCTTTTGCTGCCCAACAATCAGATGCTGGGGAACTTATTAGTGCGCTGGTTGGTCTTTATAAGAAGAATGCAGGAACATTAACGCCAGATCCATTGTATTCGGCGTTTTATGATTCACACCCACCCGCTTCGATTCGCATTGCGCATTTGAAGCAAGTGGGTTAACCGCAGATCTTTACGTTTATATAAATTTTATCTATAAAGATAAAACGGAGATTTATTATGAAATTCTCAAAACTGTTAGTGACTAAAATAAAAATTAGTATGAAAACAATGTTTATGACGAAAATACAACTAACACTGGGCTTGGTTTTATCAGGTCTGCTAATCTCTAGTACTGCGATTGCTAGTGGCAATGCTGCTAATGGTAAAACACTGTTTACGGGTTCTAAGTGTGGCACCTGTCATGGAACCGAGGTTTATACCAGCAAAGACAGAAAGGTTAAAAGCTTAAAAGATCTAGAAGCTGCTGTGAGGCTTAATGACTCTAAACTCAATACCAACTGGTTTGACGAAGATGTTAAAGACGTTACTGCTTATTTAAATCAACAATATTATAAATTTTAACATCGAAGTTCTCAATCAAGCTTCTATTCTATAAAATTTAAAATACAAACATTAAAATAGAAAATTCAACTTATGATGATTAAAGCTTGAGTACAACAATCAACACCGGGCGAGTTATTACTCGCTTTGGTGCTGAACTTCTCGTAGAAAACCCCAGTAAAAGCTCTGACAATAATACTGAAGAGCATTCTGACAAAACTCCCATTCGTTGCACTGCCAAACGAAAATTCGACAGTATCGTATGCGGTGATTTCATTACGTGGCATCACAATCTCCACGGAAACGCTTCTGTTGATGATCTACTACCACGTCACAATGCATTAACTAGACCCGGCTATCGTGGACGCCCTAGAACTATAGCCGCAAATATTGATCTTTTAGTCGTGGTTAATTCATGGTTACCAGAAACTTCATGGAATTTAGTTGATCGTTATTTGATTGCAGCTGAACAACTCAATGCAGAAGCCATAGTTGTTATGAATAAAAGTGACATGGCTAAAGCACATGCAACTGATGAAGATTGGGAGGCAATGAAGGCCTATCAAGATATCGGTTATCCTGTTTTAGAAATGAATGCTATGACCGGGGAAGGAATCGACAAACTCTCTGAACTTATGCAAAATAAAACCAGTATTTTTAGTGGTCGATCAGGTGTTGGAAAATCTTCTATTGCTAATAAAATACTTCCTGAATCAAACATCTTAACAGGCATAATCTCTGATTCTGGCGAAGGCAAACACACTACAACAACAGCCACCTTGTATGAACTAGAAAACAACGGTTATTTAATAGACTCACCTGGCGTAAGAGATTATGCCTTGGGTGATATAAGTGATGCAGAGTTAGCTGAAGGTTACATAGAGTTTTTACAATATCAAGATAGTTGTCGATTTAACAATTGCACTCATGACCACGAGCCAAAATGCGCAATAAGAACAGCAGTGGATGAAAATAAAATTAATAAAAATCGTTATTTACGATATATTAAAGCTTTAAGGAGTCTTGAGTAATCTTTTGTCTTTATTCAAGGGTTTTGATTTCGATATACGTTTCATATTATATTCTGCTTGTTACAAAATTTAGGGTTGAAATTACTCTATAAGACTTTGGGGAAAGTCTCTATTTATAAAAAAGACACCCCCCTACTTTTGAGTGATATTTATTCTTAAAGGCCAAGATAACTTATTCGAACTAGGTTTATCGAACAAATATGGTTCAATATCATTATTTTCATCTAGGGCTACGCATCAATACTTATGTGTTATTCAATTATCAGAAAAAATCTTATTAAAGCGTTTATCACATTAGCTTTGCTGACTTGCTTTGGCGTAAATCATAATATCTATGCTTATAGCACTCAGCAAGCTAATGAGTTCCTCAATGCTTACGAAGCATTAAGCAAAGGACGTTTATATGAAAGTGATCATCTTAAAGGATATATTCTTCACCCCTATCTTGAGTTCGAGCGTTTAAAAAATAACCTTAAAACCAGCAATGATAGATCTTTGATTGAATTCATAAACAAGAATCGAAACAACTGGCTAGGTTCCGATATTAATACTGAGCTATTGCAACGTCTTGCAAAGCAAAGACAGTGGGGCAATGTTTTAAAGTTCTATCAAAAAGGTCAGGGTGGAATTAAATCAAAATGCATTGGACTTGAAGCTCAGTTAAGAGCTAGGCCCTCACAAACACTATTCAATGAGGCTATAGCCCTATGGAAGTCTCCAAATAGTAGGCCTAAAGTCTGTGACCCATTATTTAATTTACTTAAACAAAAAGGTTTAATAACTGATCAACTCGCTTGGGAGAGAATTACTTTAGCAATGAATAAAGGCAAAACAAGCCTTTCTCGTAGTTTAAGCAAACATTTATTAGAACCATCACTAGTATCTTTATGGGTAAATATTCGTAAAAACCCGAGCAAGAATTTTAATAATAATCGACTAGCAAAAAATGAGGTGAGAAGTCGCCAAATATTGGCCTATGGTATCAAACGCCTTGCTAGAAAAAGTACCAATAGCGCACGTCAAAAATGGTCACAACTTCAAAGAAAATATTCATTTAGTCAATCAACCAAAGCTGATGTTAATAGTTATATTGCCGTTAGAGATGCTAAAGATCATAAACCCCATGCATTAAAAGAGTTTGTGGCAATACCTGCAAAGTTAAGATCGGATGATGCCAATTTATGGATGGCACGCTTAGCATTAAGGCTAGGTGATTGGCGTAAATTGCGAGCAGCTATTGGCTCAATGTCTCCAGCAGATAGGAACAAAGACCGTTGGCGTTATTGGCAAGCTCACAGCAGTAAAATATTAGGCGACAAAAACACATTTAGACAATTACAAGGCGTCGCGAAAAACGCTTCATTTTACGGCTTTCTAGCGGCTGATGAAATAAACGCTCCTTATTCTCGACTTTTACAGCAAGAACGAAATTGGCCTGCATTAACACCAAAAATAAAAAATATTAAAGCGATTCAACGAGCAACTGAGCTTTTTTCCCTTGGTTTACCAAAGTTGGCGAAAAAAGATTGGAAATGGGCGATGAAAAAACTAAGTAAAGACGATCAATTGATTGCCGCCGCCTATGCACTTGAAATCAATCAACCTTTTTTAGCAATTATTACTGTGTCTGGCACTAAAGATTGGAATCAAGTTGGACTTCGATTCCCATTGCAATACCAAAATCTTGTTAAAAAATCTGCAAGGGCAAATGGAGTCGTTCCAGCATGGGTTTATGGCGTTATGCGTCGTGAAAGTGCATTTGATCCAATAATTAAATCTAGTGCTAATGC
>CALISP010000303.1 GCA_938041705.1 uncultured Cocleimonas sp.
AGTCAGTGTGTAGAAGTTATTGATTTCCATAAATGATGACGGGCGAATCGGATGTGCCATTGGGCTAGCATCTTCAACGAATTGATGAGTACGTAACATGCGCACGTCTTCGATACGTTTTACTGCACGTGAGTGTAAATCAGCAGTGAACTCTTGATCTCTAAAAACTGTTAAGCCTTCTTTTAAACTCAGTTGAAACCAATCACGACAAGTAACGCGGTTTCCTGTCCAGTTATGGAAGTACTCATGCCCTATTACCGCTTCGATATTGATGTAGTCGTTATCAGTTGCAGTTTCTGGGCTGGCAAAAACGAGTTTTGAATTAAATACATTCAAGCCTTTGTTTTCCATCGCGCCCATATTGAAGTCATCAACGGCTACGACCATATAGATATCAAGATCATATTCGAGACCAAAGCGATCTTCGTCCCATTTCATTGCACGCTTGAGTGATTGCATGGCATGGTCACATTTATCAATATTGTGCGCTTCGGTATAAATCTCTAACTTTACGTCGTTGCCTGATGTTGTGGTGTAGCTGTCTGTTACGTGTTCTAGGTCACCTGCGACTAATGCAAATAGATACGCTGGCTTTTTGAAGGGGTCTTCCCATACGGCGTAGTGTTTGCCTACATTTGCCTCACCTGTAATGTGACCAGAGTCAATCAAGTTACCGTTTGATAGCATTACAGGGTATTTTTCTTTATCTGCACGAATCGTTGTTATGAATTTACCCATGACATCTGGACGATCTAAGAAGTAGGTTATTTTACGAAAGCCTTGGGCTTCACACTGCGTACAAAAGTTACCGCTTGATTGGTATAAACCTTCGAGTGATTTATTGTCTTGTGGGTATATTTTTGTGATGACTTCTAAGGTGAATTCATCGGCTAGATTAGTTAGCACAAGACTTTCATCATCGATGGTGTAATCGCTTTCTGATAGTTCGTAATCGTTTACACTGATTTTTTGTAATTCTAACTCAGCTCCAAATAGCTCCAAATCAGTATCTGTAGCTTCAGCATTACGTTGGTATAAAACATTTGATGTCACAATCGCATGATCTTCAAATAGATCAAATTCAAGATTTACTATATCAATCCAGAATGCGGGTTGTTGATAGTCTTTTAAGAAAATGGTTTTACCAGTAGCGTGCTTCATGCGAACTCTCAATGCTGTAAAAAATAGTCATGAATAATAACGCATTAAAGTGAAGGAATCTCTGATTAACCTAGATGTATTCTGGCAATTTACTTTAAGGAGTATTTAAGGGGTTTTTCAAGAGAATAGACTCGTTTACACAGGTACTTATATATACAGAGAGATAATTGACTTTTTACTCAGATTTTTCTTAAATGAATTTGAATATCGAAAACAATCCTGCAATTTGCACATAGCCACGAGGAAATAATATGAAAGCATTAATGAAATCATTTATAACAAGACCCGCGCTAATATCAGCATCCCTTTTAGCATCACTAGTATTCAGTTTTTCCGCAATTGCTGTAGATGAGAAATTAACAATAGAGATTAAACGATTGTCTGCTGAATCTGCCATTGCTGTGGCAACCGCAGCCATGCTGGAATGTCGCAAGCAAGGTTATCAAGCAACGGCTACCGTCGTTGATAAGAACGGTATTGTTCAAGCAGTGATTCGTGACACTTTAGCACCCCCTATTTCAATTCCCATCAGCAAAGCAAAAGCGTTTACCGCAGTTAACTTCAGTGCGGACACATCAGCTATGGCAGAACGTCAAAATACAGGCGTAGGACGATTCGAGGGAGTGTTAATGTCAGCTGGTGGAGTGAATATAAATATTGGTGGCACAATTTATGGCGCAGTTGGCGTGAGTGGTGCGCCGTCTGGTGAGATAGATGAAGATTGTGCTAAAGCGGGCATTGAGGCTATTGCCGAAGATTTGGAAATGGCAGATTAGAAGATCTACCATAAAGTAATAAGAAAACTAAGGTTTGACGCGACAAGGAGACGAGTCAAACCTTAGCGATTACGACATACAGTGTTCTTTTATAATTTTGTAGTTAAAAACAAATAACCCCTTACCAGTATTACTTGTTCTCAATGTAAAAAAATAACCCTCACAACTCTATCTCATAAACATGGTCCCCAATAAAATGGGTTATTTATTAAATTAACTTATCAGATTTCATTAAAACATTATAGTAATTTAATATATTGCACACCCTCTACTTTTACAGTATCTGTGTATCTAAAGCTTACCCAAGCTATGTTTAAGCTTCATTCTGTTTGAATATAAGTTGGTATATTGTTTTTTTAATAATGAATATGGACAACTGCAGGTTTAAAGGCATTTATTCGCGAGGCACTTTACCTCGAAGTGATTTTGTCTTGCCGCGTTTAGTTTTACTGTCTACCCTTTTTATTCTGGCATTTCTACTAGGTCTAGTTGGTCTTCTTGGCTTTTTACAAATTCCCACACTTTTGACTAGCTGTTTCAAACGCGACAGTGCTTCAGTTCTATTTTTATCTTGAGTTCGGTGAGTCTGTGCCTTAATCACAATCACACCTTCTTTGGTGACTCGACTGTCAGATAATTTCAATAACTCGGCTTTATAAAACTCGGGTAAGGAAGAGGCACTTATATCAAAACGTAAATGAATCGCAGAAGAGACTTTATTGACATTTTGTCCACCCGGACCTTGTGCGCGAATCGCTGTAAGCTCGATTTCATCATCAGGTATTGCTATGGCATTTGTTATTTGTAACATCTTAATTAACAGGTGAATCCAATAAATTTATACGCATTAATATCAATGGGATAGGTTTATTTTCACTAAACAAGATTAAATCTGTCTTTGGATCAAAACCTAATACAGAGTCTTGTAATTGTTTATGAAGTTCTGATTTAACAGTAAAAGTAACTGTTTTCGTTTTATTGTCACCCATTGTTTGTATTTGCGAACTCACACCTTCTAATACTTGAATGTGTAATTTGGTTTTAATCGTATCTTTAAATGTAGCTTTTATTTCTACATTACAACCATTTTTACAACGGCTTTGGCTGAGTTGATCATTCAAATCAAAACTGAATTGTTTGGCAGATCTAGCTGAATATTCGTAGTCGATTCCTTCGGGTAAATAATAACCTTGATACCAATAGTTTTCAGATTTTGGCATTTGCACTTTGAGTGCCGGTTGGTTTTCTATTTGAGTGTTATGTGGACTTTCAGTCAACCAGCGACCAAAAGACCTTACTGCTACTTTATCTTTTTGAGAGTTAACACAGCTAGCATCCATTTGATCAGCAAGTCGGTAAGGCGCGATGTAACGCTCACCCATTAGCACAAAGGCATCGGGAGTATCTTGATACTGTTTACCCATAGTAAGCATTAGATACTTTAGAAACTCTTGGGTTTTATAATCCACATGATTAATTTCACGCATATTACTGATAGTCATAACGTTTCTACGCATCTGCAAAGCACGTAATGAGCTAATCATGAACTGATAAGGATGATTTTTTACGGGTCCAACATCACGGATAACATAATCTTTATTACCGTAAAATTCGTTCTCAGTTCCCCAATAACGCCCTTCTAAATTACGCATGTATTGCTCATCCACATCAAGACGACAGCTGCCATCTGGCATTGCTGTAAAGACGCTGCCGTAGATTTTATCGGTGTAGCTCATCCAACGTTCGATGGCTCCATCACGATTACCTAAGCCTTTATCTAGAGCATATTTAGCTATGGTTTTTAGGTTTTGATTATATGGGTCTGAACCTTCACCATACGTAAATAAGGTTCCGATATTGGTAAAGGCGAGTTTGTTCTTATGCACACCAAAGGCATTCGCATAAATATCTATATTAGCAATTGTCGCCTGAGTGAATACGTCAGGACTAAAGCCGAATTGGTTTTCTACTTCTTGGCGCTCAGCGGGTGACATCCAGAATTCGCCCCACCCTTGTTTATTGTCATAGTCGTTACATGAGTTCGCTGCTTCCCCAAATTCGCCATCAGCTAAGCCAAGTTGAACGCCTATTATTTGTGGGTTTGCAGCAAATCGTTTGGCAAAGTTTTGAATATAAGAAGCAGTTAAATCCATATAGGATTTATCCCAATAAATGAGCGACTTATGTTTTGTTCTTCGTAAGGACTTTAACGCCCATTTTGGTGCTTCACACGTAGAATTTACTTCCAAACGTATCAAAGCTTGTTGAGGTGCAATACGCTTTAGAGTGGCTTCTAATTTTGAAAAATTATACTGACCTTTACGAGGATTACTTTCATCCCAACGAACTATGACAAATCGGTTATTGACCACTGCAGGGTTATGACCTTCTTCGGCAATCAATCCTGAGTTTTTAGTTATTTGGGTATTAGGTGGTAATGACCAATCAAAACCTGCTGAAAAGTGGGGAGGTGTCTTTTCTATTATTACTTTATTGTCAGTTTTGGCTTTAGATTTTATGCTGTTTGTTTGGTCTGTCGAATTGGTATTCTCTGTTATTTTTGCTTCGTTAGTTTTTACAACATTCTTGTTATCAGCATCATTACTAATTTTTTTTTGTGAGGCAGTGGTTTCGCTGTTATCTGCATAATTCGCATTGTATAAATACTCACCTCCGAAAATTATGGCGATGGCAAAGCAAATAAAGGTGATGAGATAGAAGATAGTTTTCATTGTTTTTATTCAGTTACTAGTAAGGCTTTTAAGTTAAATCAATCGCTTGGGCTTATTCTACCAGATGCCTATACTAACTAACCTAAGATTAAATAAAAGCATCATTAAATACGTTTTGAGTTTTATAAAGGATTAAGAGATTTTGCTGGATCAATTGTATTTTCCGTCTATGATCAACACCACCAGCACTTCTATGATAATTAAAAATGACGCAAAAAACTGACCACCCATTTAAAAGCTCCAACATGCCTTTTCCAATGAAAGTTTTTTTCAGTTTAACTACTTTTGTATTCAAAATTTTAGGTGTTGTTTCGCCTAAACTGGCAGGTAAGCTGGCATTGCGTTTGTTTATGAAACCACCCAATGCTGCAGCACCGCGACGTGAAGATAATATTAAGGAACAAGCACAACTTAGCTTTCGCAACATTGGTGGTCGTAATATAGCGGTTCGAGTCTGGGACAATGACTCCTCTACAAAAACATCTCCAACTGTTTTACTTTCACATGGTTGGGCAGGACGCACTTCGCAATTTTTAGAAATCATTCAGCCTTTAGTAGCCGCTGGTTATCGTGTTATTGGCGCAGATATACCTGCACATGGTGATTCTTCTGGAAAACATACAAACATGCTCGATGCATCTCAAGTCTTATCCCTAATAGCTAAAGAATTTGGACCATTGGAAGCTATTGTTGCTCACTCTTTTGGGACAGGTACAACCCTATTAGCGCTCGATAGTTATGAAGTTAAGGCGCCAAAAATAGTATTGATTGGATCCTATTCACGGGTCTCTTTTATTATTGATTTATTCTCCGATGTATTTAACTTAAGTCAAACAACTAGGGAGGCGATGCAAAAAGCTGGTACGGATAAATTC
>CALISP010000304.1 GCA_938041705.1 uncultured Cocleimonas sp.
TCGAACCATTTTTTACCAGCATCTTTGTGATCCATCTTAGCAATATCAACTAATGCAGCCATTTCACCTACTTGTTTAGTAGTAAAAGAAGCTTTAGAGAATGCAGTGTAAGCAGCAGGGTGAGTTTTAGGGAACTTATAGTTCGCCGCTTTCTTCAACCAACCAACTGGTGATCCACATGTCCCATCACCACCGTCTGCAATACGACAATTTGGCTTATGCTCAGGAAATTTAATAAATGTGTAACCTTCTGCATCAGTAAAGTTTGGAGTCCAGTTAAACACAACAGTGCCACGGCCTTCTTTCTTTGCAGATGCAAGCTCTGTCCACAATGAGTCAGCACTACCGGCGAACTTAATAGTCCAGTTTTTATCAAGACCAAGAGCCTTCAGACGCTCAGGCATGAGATCTCCATGCCAGCTTTGTGGGCCTTCTAACCAACGACCTTTTCCACCAGAATCAGCTGTTACGAAGTTTTTGTAACACGCTTCTTCTTTAAGTGCTTCCCAGTTTGGTAAACCAGGACACAAACCTTTTTCAACAACCCAAGTTGGTACACCCATTTCTTCCAGTGTAGTCGCTGCGTGAGTACCAGCGTCAATAACTCCACCTTTAGCCATCGCATTGTAGAATGACTTACCGAAGGTAGACTGCCAAACTTCGTGTGAAAGTGTTACGTCGCCATTACGAATCGACTCATATACAGCCTGTGTATCAGCAGGAACAAACTCAACGTTGCTACCCATGCTTTTAAACATATTACCAAGTACATGAGCCATAACAATTTGACTTGACCAGTTATGAATTGGGATTACGATAGGCTTGGTGCTATCAGCTGCAAAAGCTGTGCTTGAAACTGCTGCAAGACTTAAGCAACACGTTGCTGCAATTGTTTTTAAAGATTTTTTAAATATATTCATTCTTCACTCCATTATTTATCTATTAAAATTTCTGATTTATTAAAATTAATTTTATTTTAAATTTCCTTTCTTAAATGAGGAATTGTCGATCTTTAATAACTGTAATTTACATTAATTTTCAATCATTCAAAAAATCATTATTTTTATAAATAACTTTCCAAAAGATTTAATATCAACATTAATCATGTTCATTTTCAGCATTTTTCTCAGCTTTAAAAGCTACTGCTAGTGGCACAATCAATAATACTGCCATTATCCAAAACCATAAAGCAGCTCCGCCTCCTGCAAAAGTAAAAATTGCACCAGCGCCTTCCCATGTTGTAATTGGGCTTGAATTTATCATAATAATTATCCTTTAGTTTTAGGTGTATTTGTAATCATTTGTTCTGGGTAAGCATCACCCACTATTTCAACATCCATACCAGCTTCTTGTACTGCATTACTCGCACGTAGAATACCTAATTTTTTCATGACAAATGAAACCATGAAACCAGGGATGAACCCAAGCGCTGCCATTACTAGCATACCGACAAATTGACCATAAAACGTAATTCCAGGGATCGTTTCAGAAACTGCTGGGTAACCACCCATAAAGATACCAACGGCTAATAAGCCCCAAACACCACACATACCATGAACTGCGACTGCTCCTACCGCATCATCTATGCCTCGCTTCTCTATAAACTTAGCAGCCAGTGGGCCTATGAGACCACCAATGAAAGCAATTACGAATGCTGTACCTGGGTACCATAAATCTAAACCAGCAGCAGCTGAGATAACGCCACACAATGCACCAGACATCATCCAGAATGGGTCACGTGTCATTACATAACAGCCGATAATTCCGCCAGCAACAGCCATCAGGGTATTAAATGCAATTGCAGATAAAGTAGTTGGTTGACCGTAGATATTAGTCCACATCGTTTCGTGGAAACTCACTGCAGTTCCCGGAAAAATCACACAAGCACCTAAGAAGCCGAAGAAGCCGACCACAATCAGCATCAAACCAGTCGCTGTCATTGGTAAACTATGACCTTTAATAATATTTGCTGAACCATCGCTATTGAACTTTCCAACTCTTGGACCCAGGTTAATCAACACGCCTAGTGCAAAGAAACCAGAGATCATGTGAACAACGCCCGATGCACCGAAGTCGTGGTAACCTAGTGACTTAGTCATCCAACCATCATAATGCCAGCCCCAAGAAGCTGACAATACCCATACAACAGAACCCAACAAAACTGCTAAAATGATGAATGCCATCATACGGATACGTTCGATTACAGCACCTGATAAAATCGATGCAGTAGTACATGCGAACAATGTAAATGCAGCTACAAATACACCCGATGCATTGTCTTTTAAGTTTGGCCCCATTGCATCACTCCAAGGAACACCTCCAGCACCCGCTTCAAAGTTAGGGATGAATCCTGCAGTCATGGCTAAATAAATCCACCAACCGAACATAAAAAAGGTGGGGATCATAAATGCAAATGCTAGGATGTTTTTAGTGCCTGATGCTAGGGTGTGTTTAACGCGAGACGCGCCCATTTCATACATCAGGAATCCAGCGTGGATTAATACCATAATAGCTGTGGCCCAATAATAATAGACCTCAAGATTTATAGTTGCGCTGGCCTGTATGGCCGCTTTGATTTCCTCAGGTGTCATGATATATATTCTCCATAATTATTGATAAATAACATTATCAAAACGTTTAAATTGTTACCCATAATACTCCTCCTTGATTGATACTACTTGTTGATTGATTTACTTCCTCTAATTGTACTTTTTGTAAATTAATAAAATAATTTATCATTGTATATATAGCATTAATTTCAATTTATGCATTGTAAAAATGAATACATCAATCGTTTAATAACTTGCCTCTTAGAATGCTATTTAAAAATTCTTCGTTATCAAAATAGTATAGTTAAGATATTTAAATATTACCAAAAATAAAATTATATTCCTGAGGTGAATATTCACACCTTTAGATTATTGTAAACAATCAGTTATTTTTCTTTAGAGTAAATTGCAGCGTAAAATTGCAAAAAATCCTTAAGTAAATATATTTCTGAGTCTAGACATTTTAGGATTTAAATCCTACTCTATATGCTAGTTAGACAATATAAACTGTTAATTTAGTTTTTGTAACGCATGGCTTAAAGCTATGTAAGTCACGTTTTTTAGCAAGGTAAAAGATTAAACAAATTAAGTTAATCTATCTTAAAGAAGACAATGACAAGAAAAACCAGAACAGGTTTTATAGGATATTAATTGCTGAAATTATTAATATTACTTTAATTTTAAAACAACTAAGAGTGAATGACATGAGTGACAGAGAATCAATATTAGCTTCGCGCCACCGCGCGTTAGGCTCAGATTTAGAAGATTGGTGCGGTATGGGTACAGCATGGAGTTATGATGCCGATGCTTGTGACGAGCATGACGCTATTCGTGATGCAGCAGGACTGTTTGATGTATCTGGCCTAAGAAAATTTTGGGTTACAGGACCTGATGCTCAAGCTACCGTAGATCATGCAATTACTCGTGATTTATCTAAAATTGTTCCTGGTCAGTCTGTTTATGCACTTGTATTAACAGAAGAAGGAACAGTTACTGATGATTGTATCGTGGCATGTTTCAGTAATGAAAAATATCTAGTCGCTCATGGCTCTGGTCATTGCCAAGAAATGGTTGAAGCATCTGCAAAAGGTAAAAATGTAGAAATTGAGTTTGATGACTCTATTCAAGATCTTGCGTTTCAGGGACCTAAGTCTTATGAAATTCTTAACCCTCACACACCATATGAGCTAAAAGATCTAAAATACTTCCATCAAGTAGAAACAACCTTATTCGGTCATGATGTCATCATCTCTCGTACAGGTTATTCTGGTGAGCTCGGCTTTGAAATCTATTCTAAACGCGAAAATATGCCAGAGATTTGGGATACTATTCTTGAGTTGGGCAAAGATAAAGGTGTTGTTCCTTGTTCTTTTGATTGTTTAGATAAAATCCGTGTTGAAGCGGCTTTATTATTCTACCCATATGACATGCATGAAGAGGTTTCCCCATGGGGCCTTGGCGTTGACTTTGCTATTTCACGCAATGAAGGTGACTTCCGAGGTAAAGAAGCATTATTTGCTAGTGAAGGTAAAAACAAAGTACAAGTAGTTGGCGTAATCGTTGATCATAACGAAGCTGCTGAAGAACAAGCAGAATTACATATTGATGGAAAAAAGGTAGGTGTAATCAATAGTCCTGTCTGGTCACATCGCATGAATAAGTCGATTGCATTAGCACATATTGATCCTGCTCATGCCGCTGTAGGTACTAAATTAGACGTTCGTGGCAACATGAATACAACGGCTGAAATTCATAGTCTTGCTTTCTATGACCCTGAAAAGAAAAAACCACGTACAATATAATTTTTCTTTTTTTAATTTCAAAACCCGACTTAATCAGTCGGGTTTTGCTGATCTCTATTTTAAAACGCAATAAGCACTAGGAGTATTAGGTTTGACCGTAGAAGACGAAGAATACATCGACATAAAAAGTAAACCGATTTATGTCCCTTTAGAGTTTGACCCAAAATCACGTTGGTCTTTATTAATTGCTGAATCAGAAGGCTTAAGAGGCCTAGTTGATCTTTGTAATGATTCATCTGCAATGGAAGCTACTGCTACCAGTGTTATGTATGCTGGAACTGACGCAGAACAATCTGATGCATTGACGTTTTTCACCAATGACCAATGTAATCTACTTAATCAATTTGAAACTCAAGATTCGCTTTTAGCAGCACTACCCCAAGTTCTGGCCAATAGCAAAATGGGCTTACGTCTATATATATGCGGCTCAGAAGCCTTTATTTGGAAAGTCGCTAAAATTGCTCGTGATGCTGGCATGAATAAAAGTGAATACAACTTAAAGTTAATAGGCTCTAAAGCACGCAGAGTATATTGCCCTCATTGTGAAATTATAAATGAAGGTGTCACTACCGATATTCACGAATGTCAGGGATGCAATCTGTCATTAGTTAATTGCAATCACTTCTCTCGAGAGATGAGTGCCTATCTAGGATATCGAGTTGACGCAGAAGTACATGGTGAAATGCCAGAAAGACAGGAGTTATATAAATGACCGCGCCATTTTCAAATCGAGTCAAAATAACTAGCGTTGAACAGATAACGCCATTAATCAAACATTTTAAGTTTGAACGCATTGATGGTGAACCATTCCTACCTTATTCATCTGGAAGCCATGTGGTTGTCAGCATGAAAAATGATAGTGGAAGTCATAAAAATCCCTATTCATTAGTCGGTTCATCGAACAACTTCATGCAATATCAAATCGCTGTGCGATTAGAAGACAACGGCCGTGGTGGCTCGAAGTTTATGCATACTCAAGTTGAAGTGGGTACAGAGCTTGAAATTGGCAATCCATACAATTTATTTCCTGTTTATAAGATCGCCCGTAAACACTTGTTAATCGCAGGTGGAGTCGGCATTACTCCATTCATGACTTATATTGATGAAATGGACATGACAAAGGGTAATTTCGAACTTCACTATGCAACACGTGATAAAAGCCATGCGGCATTTGCTCAAAATCTTCTTGAAAGGCACCCAGAAAGCATCAAGCTCTATCATGATGACCATGGTCCGAAACTAGATATTGAAGCACTGCTCAATGATCAACCACTTGGCACTCACGTCTACGTTTGTGGCCCTAAGGGTATGGTCGATGCAGTTTTGAAAGTTGCAGATAAACTGTGTTGGCCAGAAACATCTATACATAGTGAAGAGTTTAAAGCACCAGAAACTGGAAAGCCCTTTACCGTTCGCTTACATAAATCGCAACGAGATATAGAAGTGACTGAAAAGGAAACTCTACTTGAGGCATTAGAAAAAGCGGACGTTGAAATCCCTTATTCATGCCGTGGTGGTGCTTGTGGATTCTGCAAAACTGATGTTGTAGAAGGAGATATTGACCATCGAGATTATTTCTTAACTGATGAAGAAAAGAAATCAGGCAAATGTATGATGCCCTGCATATCTCGCGTAAACGGCGATAACTTAGTGTTAGATTTATAAATACAATCACGCATAGTTCAAATATAAAGTAGAAATTGTGAAATAAGATACTCTTAAGAGAGAGAATAGAAAATGACAAAGGTAGCGATTAAAGATCCAATAGAAACGTTTCGTGACGACTTTACTTACACCAATAGTAAAGAAGCAATCGAGCGTTTTCCGTTTCCGTTCCCAGAAGACGAATATATGTACTCCGTCAATATGGAAATGCACGATAGAGGCGAGGTAGGTTCTGTTTACGAAAACCCATTCGATGTCGATGAACATTACCTTTCTGAAATGGTTGAGCGTGGTATCGTTCTAGAAAAAGACCCAAATCGTTTCGGTACATTAGATCATATGGATCTTCATAACTGGGACACACTAGAACTGATCATGGAATCATTAGCTCGCGATTATCCTGACCATTTCTCATTGACTAAAGATGGCGATAACTGGCATTGGGAAAACCGTCCAATGGGTATTAAAGACAGTTTTGTTTTTGGTGATAAAAGTACGCTTCCTATGGATCCGTTTGAGTACATCGGTCGCCAAGCTCAAGGTGACTTTGTTGTTATGGATCAACGCGATGAAACGCTTTGGGCTGATGCCTCATTAATTACTTGCGCTGCTGATTGGAGTATTCAATTTGATCTTGGCATGTCATTTATGGAATGGCATGGTCCTGTGCCATTAGCACATGAAAAAGGTGTCTTTGAGCGTGCTTTAAAATACTTATTGATGGTTCGTTTAGGCCAACCGGTGAAGCGTTTCAATTGGACTATAACAATGAACCCAAGAATGGATA
This sequence comes from uncultured Cocleimonas sp., assembly GCA_938041705.1. Lineage (GTDB taxonomy): Bacteria > Pseudomonadota > Gammaproteobacteria > Thiotrichales > Thiotrichaceae > Cocleimonas. The sequence goes on from CALISP010000304.1 coordinate 6,804, forward strand.
CAGCACCTGAGGTTTATCATGAATGGGGACACGAACGAGCTTCAGTTACTCCTGATAATGTTGGTCAAGTAGTCCATTTACGAGTAGAAGTACAAACCCTATTCCGTTTACCACGAAGCAACGGTATGTTGTTTGGAATTAGAACTTATCTAATTAGCATGGAAGACTTGTGTACTAACCCAGCATGGGCGACACGTATGCATCGCGTCATGAAAAACTTACATCCTGAAATAAAAGATTACAAAGGAATTACGCGTTATCACGAGACCCTTACCAATTGGTTATCTCAATTTGATAAGTAAATTAACAAGTAAAACAGAGGTCTTGGTTATCAGCATATAATCAAGACCTTATAAGACACCCCGCCACTTTTGACTAGTTTCTCAATTGCCTTACACAATCTCGAAACAACCATACAAAGAAAGTATAAACCGCTAACTTAATACCCACAGTAATAACAAAAACAAAAGGGTGCTGATTAAAATATAGTGTGTCGTTTAGTCTCAACTTATAAGTAACGCCACTAAACACTGTATGAAAAAAATCATAAGATAACCAAGAAATTACAATCACTGAAATTATAGTTTGCAGCCATAGCATGAATTTTGAGGATGAGTTTGAGGCCATAGTTCCCCCTTACTTAAAAAACATATTGAAAGTCATTATAAATGATTAAAGAGACACCCCCCTACTTTTAGGTACTTTATAGTTATTTTTCAATATAATTATAGATCAAGCCTTATAGACCAAACGTTTGTTTAACCTTACATCTAGCAGTTAGCCTCCTCGCATTTTAAAACTATTCGTCTATAATCTCGTTCTGATAATTTTTGAATTATCTCTGTTGACGCAACAGGTAAATAAACGAGGAGAATAATCTCCTAAACAAAGTAGAAACAAAACATGAAAGCTCTAGTCGTTTGTTCAGGCGGACTTGACTCTGTTACCTTGGCTTACAAAGTAGCAAAAGAAGGTTCTCTAAGCTCTTTATTATCCTTTGATTATGGTCAGCGCCATAACAAAGAAATAGATTTTGCCGCACGTTGTGCCAAGCAATTAAATACTCCTCACATTGTGATTGATCTAAGCCAAGTAGGTTCTCAACTGACGGGTTCAGCGCTCACTGATGATATTGATATCCCAGATGGTCATTATGCTGAAGAGAGCATGAAAGTGACTGTTGTTCCTAATCGTAATGCGATAATGATGACAATTGCTTTTGGTTTAGCAACCTCACAAAAAGCTGATGCGGTAGCGATGGCTGTTCATGGTGGTGACCACTTTATTTATCCGGATTGTCGCCCTGAATTTATAGAAGCGTTTGCAACTATGCAAAACTTTGCATTAGAAGGCTTAAACGAAACTAGCAATTCGAATAATAACATAGAGTTATACACTCCCTACTTGCATAAAGATAAAACTGAGATCGCTCGTGATTCAGCTAAATATAATGTACCTGTTGCAGATACTTGGTCTTGCTATAAAGGTCAAGATCAACACTGTGGACGATGTGGCACTTGTGTAGAACGTCGTGAAGCTTTTCATCTTGCAGGACTAAAAGATCCTACTGAATATGCTGATACTGAATATTGGCAAACAGTCGTTTCAGGAGCACATGAATAGTTATGTATACCATCAGTAAACAATTCACTTTTAGCGCATCTCATCAATTACTGAACATGCCTGAATCACATCAATGTTATCGCTTGCATGGACATAACTATATTGTCGAAGTAGAACTTCAAGCAGAAGTATTAAACAAATACGGATTTGTTCGCGACTATCACGATTTAGATGCATT
>CALISP010000305.1 GCA_938041705.1 uncultured Cocleimonas sp.
AGTTTTGGTGTCTCGGATAAACACTATCGCGGCGTAGGTAAGTTTTTGCCAAATAATTCTAGTTATACCGATTAATCAGTTCATTGCTTCTTGTTAATTATTTTTGGCATTAACAAGTTATTAAACATAAATATCATAAAAATAATTATATCCCCCTAAGGATCACACATTATGAAACCGCAAATTTTAAAATTAACAACATCACTTAAAACATTCTTTGTTTTATCGATTTTTGCAGCCACGACAGGTATCTATGCAGATGATACGGAAGTATTTTATTCTGCTAATGTGTCTAAACCTAACCTAATGTTTGTATTGGATATTTCAGGGAGTATGAGAACTCGTGTGCCAAACTCTGGTTCGTCCTCAAATAATACAGTAGCAAATTCTGTTTCTAGGCAGGTGGTTAATTCTTCAGATGATGCTGAACAAGCCAGCAGTGGCGGTTCAATGTTGATGACTGATACCTACTTGGATATTGGTTATGATTATTATGATTTTAGAGCACCAGCTCGTGTTGGTTTACGTTTTTATAACCTAGGTATTCCTAAGGATGCTGAAATTACCAATGCATACATCCAGTTCGAAGTAAGGCAAGCGACAAGCAGTGATACTCAATTATTTATTGTTGCTGAGGCGAAGGACAATGCAAAAAAATTCAGTGGTAAAGGAAATGGTCCAATAGATAAGCGTACTGCAAGTACTATAAAAATCGATTGGGATCCACCGGCTTGGAATTCTGTGAATGCACGTGGAACTGATCAAAGAACTCCGGACTTAACTCAACTTGTTCAATCTATTATAGATAGACCTGATTGGAGTGAAGACAATGGTATGGTTTTTATCCTTGAGGGTAGAGAAGGAAACACAGGAAATCGTGTTGCTAAATCTTATGATCGAGATGATGATGACGCCCCAACTTTAGTTGTAGAATACAACACAGTACAGCCTGGTGTAGATAAGACACGACTAGAAGTTATGCAAGATTCACTTAGGAGAGTGCTTGAAAAAGCGCCAGACAATGTCAACGTGGGCTTGATGAACTATGGTCAAGAAAATTTAAAAAATAGTAATCCTGAAAATAGAAGAATGCATGCTGTTTCAGGCGTTGCTTTCCCAGTGACAGATATTAACGAAAAAGCGCGAGTAATTGTGCCGACAGCAGCTGATGTTCACGGGCTTCCTAGTTATCCTGAAGAAACAGTGACTGTTCGAGAATACATTGCAGATATTGCTGATACATGGTCTCCTAGTTCTTGGACACCTATTGTCGATGCACTTTATGAAGCAGCCTTATATTTCCGTGGCGAGAAAATACATTATGGTCAGAGTTTACCCACCAGAGGTGGAGCACATCCTTCTTCATACGAAGGTGGTTCATATGACAGTAATAATGGCGTAGTAGATCAATTGGTATTTAATGATCCAGGTCGTTTGCGTGATAAGGCTCCTACTTACAAGTCTCCAATTGCTAGTAGTTGTCAATCAAATTATATTGTTCTAATGACTGACGGTGCGCCAACATACTCTGGTACAGGTTGGAAAAAAGGACCTCTTGCAGATCGTAACTCGATAGCAATAGGTGGTCCACAAGGTCCATTGGCTGATGCTTTAGGTCCCTGTGCATCGCCTGAAGGTGTTGGTGGATCAGGTACATGTGGAGCTGAGTTAACTAACTATTTAGCGACAAATGACAATATGCCAAGTCCTTCGACTACTAATCCTAATGGTCAAGATGGTGATCAGTTTATTGAAACGTTTTCGATTGGTTTTGGAACGGGTCAAGGTAGTAATACTGAAAAATACCTTAAATCTTTAGCTACTTATGACGACGAAGATTCTACAACTTACGACGATGGTTATTATGCAGCGAGTACGCCTGAAGAGTTAGCCAATGCATTTAAAACTATATTGGAAGCAGTTGCCGCACCAACAGGTACATTAGCTTCACCTGGTTACAGTGTTAATGTCAAAAATGGTTTGGAGAATGAGAAAGATATCTATATTCCTGTTTTTGATCGTAAAAACTCTTCTCGTTGGAGTGGTAACCTAAAGAAGTTTAGAATTGAAGATGTAAGTGATGTAAGACGTATAAGAGGCTCAAATGGTAAAGATGCAACCGATGAGAATGGTAACTTTACAGATAAGGCACTTGACTACTGGTCGTTAAGTACAAGCCCTGATGGTGCAACTGTAGAAGCGGGTGGTGTTGCTAATCTATTAACAGATCCTGGAGCTAGAAAGATTGTATCTAACCTTACAGGAGATACTAATGTTAATCTTTCTGCGGCTGCGAACTCTGTAAGCATAGCTAATATTTCAAATATTAATAACAGTCTTTTGGGATTGCCTAATACTGCGAGTTTAGAATTACGTACACAAATAATTAACTTTATGCGTGGCTATGTAGATGGTGATACTACTGCTGGTGCCAGAAAGCACATGGGTGATATGTTGCATTCGGAACCTGTAGTAATTACATATGAAAAAGGCTCTGGGGCGGCTTCTACTGGTAAACAGCAGTATATTTTTGCTTCAACTAATGAAGGTTATGTGCATGCTTTTGATGCGGTAAGTGGAGAAGAAAAGTTTGCTTTTTTACCTAGAGAATTATTAAAAATTGCTGAGCCGCAATTAAGAAATGCAGGAACTCAAGTCGACCATAAGTATGGTGTCGATGGAGTTATGAATTTCCGCTTTTCTGGTGGTAGCGATGGCTCGGTAGACAGTAATGATCAGATTATCTTATATTTCGGCTTAAGAAGAGGCGGAACATCTTATTACGCGCTGGATGTTACAAATATTGATAACCCTAAGCTTCTATGGACAAAATCAGCAGATGATTACCCTTCTATGGGAATGTCTTGGTCGGCACCATATTTAGAAAAAATAGGTATGACGGGCTCGACCTGCCAAGATGGCCAAACTAACTGTAAAGATGTGGTAATTATAAGTGGTGGCTACGACGACGACGAAGACAGAGATAAAGCAGATGGTTCGGGTGAGGTTGAAGATGCTACTGATCCGGTCATTGCTGATGTAGGTAATGATGTTCTTATTCTAGATGCTCAAAATGGTAGTTTGATATGGTCAATGCCTACTGCTATGAGAAATCAAATAACAAGCAGTATTCCAGGTGGTTTAAGAGCTATCGATTTTAATCAAAATAAATTAGTGGATAGAATTTATTTTGCAGATACTGGAGGCAATGTTTGGAGGCTAGATTTATCTGAAAGTCTTGGTTCAACAACAGCAACGACTGATAATGTGTTGACACACTTTGCTAATCTAGGGAGTTTAGGTAGAAGTTCTGATAGACGAATGTTTTTTAATGAACCTGAAGTTTCTAGTTTAAAATTGAAAGGAAGGTCTATTTATACAGTGTCTTTAGGGAGTGGTTTTAGAGCCCATCCAATGGACTCAACAATTGATGACAAGTTCTATATTCTTGTGGATAGTGCGCCTTTCTCTAGATTATCAGCTACGCCAACAACTCCTTACCAGCCCATAATAGAGACTGATTTAGCGGGTATCTTTATAAATGGTACGAATGTATCCAAGAGCGGTACCATTACTGATCCTAATAAGAAAGGATGGGTTTTTAGTTTCGCTGATGATGGTGAAAAAGTTTTGGCACCTGCGTTAACTATTAATGGCAAAGTTATATTTTCTACTTTAGTCCCTGAAGCTGCATCAACTGGTAGTGGGGTTGATCAATGTTCGGCACCAATAACACAATCTAATACCTATATTTTTGAAGTGGTAAGTGGCAATTTAGTGGAAAAAAAGAATTACCCAACTCCAGGTATTGCAAATGTAGTTCAGCCTTTCTTTAATGAATTTAAGGTGTTGGTTCCTGATCCTGATAATCCTGGTAACATTGATCTGGATGGAAACTATGTTGATGAAAATGGTAATGTGGTTCCTGCTTGTACACATAACCTAGATTATCGTAATGGTACTTCTGTAGGCCAGCTAACACAGGAAAATACCTGTAAGCTTGAGCCTGTGTATTGGAGTGATCCTGTTATTCAATAGGGAGATATTGGTCTTGTACTGATAGGAATATATTATGAAAAAAAATACTTTAAGAGTTTTATTTGGATTAACTTCGATCTCATTATTGATCGGAGTTCAACACACTGCAGATGCTGCGATTTTTAAATGTGTAAATGCTCAGGGTGAAACGTATTACAATGATAAAGCGTGTCCTGAAAATGATAAAGAAACTCAATTGAATAATGTAAAAGATCCAGTAGGTGGATATATTCCACCTGCTTTTAAGGCAGATGTTGAGGTTCAAGGAACCAAAGGCGTAGTGGTTGGTGAAGGTGAAAATTCAACAAAGACTAAAAAGCTTTTAGATGATGTGAGTGACAGTGAAAGCACCACTGGCAACAAAAATAGTGATGATTTATCTGATTCTAGCAATTCTAATCCTGACGCATCTAACGAGAATGTTATTGAAAGTGCTTATTCTGGAGATGGTAAGAGGACCAAACCTAAAGAAGCAAACCCAAAAGTTCTACCTACTATTCCATTAAATGCAGAACAGGTTACTTTAGAGCCTAGATCAAAAATAAACTAAATCAATTTTTTTGAGGAAACTCCTTTATATATAATTCCTGTTTAGCAAACGGGATTTAGATATTTGCAGAATTAAAGGCTTTATATACAGAACTATTTAAGTTGTGTATTGCTCGCCCTCTTAACTCCGGATTTTCAATCCACCCTAGTAACTCAAAGTCGAGACTAGATGCACCGAACTCACGAAAGCGTACTCTAGGTTCTGGGTATTTAACAATTAAAGGCTCGTTGGTTGCAATTCCCATCAATATTTCCTCTACTTGATCTATGTCGGTTCCATAAGCAACGCCAACTTTTACACGAATTCTAAATTTGGGGTGAGGGCCGCCACTTTGATTCGTAACTTGGCTATTACCCATAATCGAGTTGGGTACGGTTACTTCGACATCATCTCTGGTTAATAAACGCGTGCTTCGTAAGCCTATGTGCGTTACTTTGCCACGTTGATTTCCATCTAGTACAACGTAATCACCGATTTTGTAGGGAGTGTCTGCTAGGATAAAAACACCTGAAAATAGATTAGCTAGTGTGTCTTTTGCTGCAAAACCAACTGCGATACCGATAATACCTGCTGAAGCAAGCCATGCCGTCATATCTACTCCCCATATCTGGAAAATCATGTACACAGCGACAGCTACGATGATGAGTTTTGATAAGTTGTCGAATAAAGGCAGTGTTTGTGGTTGAACTAAACGAATACTCTTTTTATCGCCGCCCCAAGCGAGTTGTTGCAAGATTATTTTTGAAAAGCGAATTAA
>CALISP010000306.1 GCA_938041705.1 uncultured Cocleimonas sp.
AGCGCACTTTCTTCATTTTTAGTTATTTCTTTTTCTTCAAGATCCGTCATGTCTTGTTTCTTTTTAGAAACATCCATCTCCATTTCAGAGATCTCTTCCTCCAGTAATAACATCTGATCTTGGAGTTGTTTTAAATCTAATTTTCTTATTTGCAAATGTTGTTTCAGTCTATCTAAATCTTTATGTTTATTGTGTTTTAACTCTTCGAACTGTTTAGCAATAGATATACTAGATTTATCAGACTCTTGTTTTATTTGTCCTTCTAAGATTTGTTTTTCCAAATCTTGCATCTGCTCTCTTATGAGCTGTGTAGATTCGGCAATATCATTCAAACTCTCGAGAGTTTCTGTTCGGGTATTGTTTTTAAACGTTATTAATCTGTCATTATCTTTATGATCTAGTTCAATTTCTTGTTGTTTTAAGTTAAAGCTATTTTCAAGTTGTTCAGCACTTTGCAATGTTAGCTTTTGTGTTTCTTCTAAATGAGCAAGCTCTAACTCTGATAACTTCTTTTGTTGTTGAAGTTGATTGATATTTTGTTCTTTTAGAGAGATATGCGTTTTAATTGTTTCTAGATTCGCACTCTTAATCTCTGGAACTATATAATCTTTCTCATCATTATTTGATTCATAAGTCATAGTTCTTTTTTTATCGGTATTGTTATTACTATCATATTTTTCAGAATTCCCAAGACCTTCAGCACTATCAACATCATCTGTTGTGTAAACAACTTTATCTAATTGTTCTGCTTCATTTACTTTAATATCATCTTCATATTTATCAATATCAATACTCTGCATTGATTTATCTAACTCTTGAGCATGATCAGTCATAGTTTGATTAAATTCATCTTCTGACATGAGCATGATTTCAGATTCAATTTCATCTAGTTTTGAATAGAAGGTTTCAGACTCAGATTTCAATGCCTCAAAACGCTCCAATAACTGATCGAACGTTTTAGGATTGTACTTCCGCATGGACTCGTAAAATAGAACACTGAATTTATTATGAAGATTAGTATGACTTACTTTTAGTTCCTGAAACCAAGGGAACGTAGAAATTTCGTCTACATGAGATTTACACCAATGTGTAAGATCACAATCCTCATGTTTTACGGGCTCTTCTAGCCTATCTAGATTAATACCATCTAAGAGAACTTGACCATCAATTAAGAAATATTTATGCGAGGCACGAGCCTCTTCAAAGATACTTGTAATTTCTTGTTTGTTCATTTTAAATTAGCTCTCTTTTTATTTTTATAATTGATCAAATTAAATCTGAATATTCATCTTATATTAATCTAGTGATTAGGAATTTACAAAGCTATAAGATTAACGGTAGAAGTGGATATAGAGGCATTTAATGACCTTCCAATGACCTTTTAATAACACCGTAATTTAATTTTTCCACACGATAACTCGATCAATAAATACTTTACATTTATCCAACAACTCCTCGCTATTTAAACCATATAACTCTTTTCACTAATCAAAATATTAACTAAAACTTATAATGCAAAAACTAACAACAGCGACTAACATGACTACACCTTTTTAAGATGGCAATATAATTCTGTGGCTCCAAAACCTTCATTAAATGAACAACAACAACAAGCTGTTGAGCACATTGGTTCACCTTTATTAGTACTTGCTGGTGCTGGAACTGGAAAAACACGAGTCATAACTGAAAAAATTGCGTGGTTGATAAGAAAAGCTAAAGTTGATGCTAAAAATATCGCTGCAATAACTTTTACTAACAAAGCTGCTCGAGAAATGAAACAACGTGCATCCGATATTCTTAGTTCAGATGAAGCTAAAGGCTTAACCGTATCTACATTCCATACACTTGGCTTAACCATTATTCGTAAAGAATATAAACACCTTGGTTACAAAGCCGGCTTTACTATTTTCGATGCACAAGATAGCAGTACCATTATAAAAGAACTCACTTTTAGTGAAGCAGTAGCAGACAATGATGACGGTAGCGAAAACGATGATGATATTCGTTGGATTATTTCAAGATGGAAAAACGATTTTGTTTCTATCGATAAAGCCTTCGAAATTGCCACCACAGCACATGAGGTCCGAGCAGCAAAGCTCTATCGTAGTTATCAAAGACAACTCAAAGCCTACAACGCGATAGATTTTGATGATTTAATCTTATTACCCTTGCAGCTATTTAAAGAAAAACCTGAAGTATTAAAAGAATGGCAAAACAAATTTCGTTTCTTGCTTGTAGATGAATATCAAGACACTAACGTCTGCCAATATGAACTAGTAAAGCTGCTAACCGGTCTGAGGAAAGAACTTACCGTGGTCGGTGATGACGATCAATCAATCTATGCTTGGCGTGGTGCTAAGCCCGAAAATATCGCTCAGCTACAAACAGACTATCCCAACTTAAAAGTTGTCAAACTAGAACAAAACTATCGCTCTACTTCACTTATTTTAGAGAGCGCCAATGCCTTAATAGCAAACAATGATCATCTCTTCGAAAAGAAACTTTGGAGCAGCTTAGGTGAAGGTGAAAAAATTCGCATCATCCCCTGTAAAAGTGCAGATCATGAAGTTGAAACAGTTATTGGCGAAATCATGAAATACAATTTCAGGGATAAAGCTAAATATCAAGATATGGCGATTCTCTACCGCAGTAATTATCAAAGCCGATTGTTCGAACGCTATTTACGCAGCAATAATATTGCTTATAAGCTTAGCGGTGGCACTTCGTTTTTTGAACGTGCTGAGGTTAAGGACATTCTCGCCTATCTACGTTTAATAGTTAACACCTCAGATGATGCTGCTTTTTTACGCGTTATTAATACACCTAAACGTTCAATCGGAGCTAGTACGCTTGAGAAATTAGGTAATTACGCCAATGAACGACAAATTAGCCTGTTCGCCGCCAGCCAAGAAATGGGGTTTGCACAGCGTGTATCAGGAAAAGCTGCGGCACTAGTACAAAGCTTTATTTTTTGGCTCAATGATTTAATTGTGAGTAGTCATGAAAGTAAACCTCATGCATTGGTAGAACGTATCGTTACCGAAATAGCTTATGAAGATTGGCTCAAAAACATCTGCTCATCTGATAAACAAGCTGAACAACGAATGGCAAACGTGTATGAAATTATAGATTGGACAAGACGATTGTACGAAGATGGTGAAGGTAAAGAAACTATCGCTGAAATTATTGCACATATGTGCCTGATGGACTTATTAGAGCGTAATCAAGAAGAGGAAGAAGATAACGCTATCAGCCTAATGACAATGCATACCGCCAAAGGACTAGAGTTTCCGTATGTATTCTTAATCGGTATTGAAGAAGAAATATTACCACATGCAAACAGCATGGAAGAAGATGGACTAGATGAAGAACGTCGCTTAGCTTATGTAGGAATAACACGAGCAAAACAACATCTAACCATTACCTATGCAAATGTTCGTAATAAATATGGTGAAAAAATAAGTTGCGAACCTAGTCGGTTCCTAGAAGAACTGCCAGAACAAAATTGTGAATGGGCAGATCGGGTAGTAGTCTCGCCAGAACAAATGCAAGCAACGAGCCAATCTTATATTGCTAACCTACAAGCAATGTTAGAAGATTAA